>DATKNM010000510.1:0-8618 GCA_035541335.1 Binatia bacterium | reverse complement strand
TAGGAAGGGATCATCTGTAGAACAAGGACAGCACATGACAGGAAGGCGAAGCCGGCTCATGAACCCGCAGGCCCAGTACCGCATCGGCCTCGTCATGGTGACCGCCTCCGCGGTCGCTTGGAGCACCGCCGGTTTCTTCACCCGGCTCATCGCCCTCGACAGCTGGACGCTGCTCTTCTGGCGCGGCGTGTTCGCGACCGCCGGCATGCTTGCCTTCATGCTGGCGACCCAGGGCAAGGCGGCGTTCGGCCAGTTCGCGAAATTGCGCGGGCCGGGCTGGCTGTTCGCGCTGATCTCCGGCGCGGGCATGATCGTCTACATCACGTCGCTCACTCTGACGACGGTCGCCCATGTCTCGATCATCTATTGCATCGTGCCCTTCGTCGCGGCGGGCATGGCCTGGCTGGTGATGCGCGAGCGGCCGTCCCAGGTCGCGATCGCGGCGAGCTTCGTCGCGCTGATCGGCGTCGGCATCATGGTCGGCTTCGGCGGCCGCGAGGGCTCGATCGCCGGCGACCTGCTGGCCGTGGTCATGACCATCGGCATGGCCGGGATGATGGTGATCACCCGGAAGCATCACGACATCCCGATCCTGGCTGCCGCCTGCCTCTCTGCCCTGCTGAGCTCGCTCGCCTGCTGGCCCTTGGCCTCGCATGCGATGCCGACGCCCATCGAGCTCGGCGAGCTCGTCCTCTTTGGCCTCATCAACTCGGCGCTCGGCATTGCGCTCTTCACCTTGGGGGCGCGGCGCATCCCCGCCATCGAGACCGCCCTCATCGGCGCCCTCGATGCGCCCTTGGCGCCCGTCTGGGTCTGGCTCGCCTTCGGCGAGACCCCCGGGCGGAACACGATCCTGGGCGGGATCCTGGTGTTCGGGGCGGTCCTCGCGAACATCTCCCTGGGGGCGAGGTCGCGGGTGGCGGCTTAGAGGACGCAATCCGGCTTGGATCGGAAGGCGGCCGGCGGCTATGCTGCCGGCCTTTCCACATTCCCTTGAGGAGATTTCCATGCCCGGCAAGATCGATGCGCGCCTCGCCGAACTGAAGATCGAGCTCCCGAAGGCGGCGGCGCCCGTCGCGAACTACGTCCCGGTCGTGATCGCCGGCAAGACCGCCTATACCTCCGGCCAGGTCACCGTCTTCAACGGCGAGTTCAAGTATATCGGTAAGCTCGGCAAGGATTTCTCGGTCGAGGATGGCCAGAAGGCCGCGCGCCTCTGCGGCCTCAACGTCATCGCCCAGGTGAAGGCGGCCCTCGGCGACCTCGACAAGGTGAAGCGGGTCTGCAAGCTGACGGTCTTCATCAACTCGATGGACGACTTCACCGAGCAGCCGAAGGTCGCGAACGGCGTCTCCGACCTCATGGTCGAGGTGTTCGGCGATGCCGGCAAGCACGCCCGCTCCGCGGTCGGCGTCAACGTCCTGCCGCTCAACGTGGCGGTCGAGGTGGAAGCGGTCTTCGAACTGGTCTAGCCTCGGCGTCATCGGGGCCGGCTTGCAGCAGGGGGAAAGCCGGCCCACATTGAGGCCCTAGATGCACGCCCCCACGCTCTGCCCTCCCCTCACCGCGCGCGTCCTCGACCGGATCGACGAGATTCCGGCCGAGGGCTGGGATTTGTGCGCCGGCCGCGACAATCCCTTCCTGCGCCATGCCTTCCTGAAGGCCCTGGAAGATTCGGGCTCGGTCGGGCGCAAGGCCGGCTGGCTGCCGCAGCATCTCGCCGTCACCGACGCCGCCGGCACGCTGCAGGCGGCGGTGCCCATGTACGTCAAGGGCCATTCCCAGGGCGAATACGTCTTCGACCACGGCTGGGCCGAGGCCTATGAGCGGGCGGGCGGGCGCTATTACCCGAAGCTGCAGGTCGCTGTCCCGTTCACGCCGGTGCCCGGCCCGCGCCTGCTGGTGCGCGACGGCCCACAGCGTGAGGAAGTCCGCGAGGCGCTGATCGAGGCGCTCCGCTCCGTCACCGACCAGTCACAGCTTTCCTCGCTCCATGTCACCTTCTGCCTGGAGAGCGAGGCGGCTGTGCTGGAGCAAGGCGGCTTCCTGCATCGGATCGGCGTGCAATATCACTGGAGCAACGCCGGTTACGGGAGCTTCGACGACTTCCTGGGGGCGCTTGCCTCGCGGAAGCGGAAGGCGATCCGCAAGGAGCGCGAGGCGATCAACGAGCACGGCCTCACCATCCGCGCCCTTTCCGGCGCCGACCTCACGCGGCAGCATTGGGACGCGTTCTTCGCCTTCTACATGGACACCGGCAGCCGGAAATGGGGCCGGCCCTATCTCACCCGCAAGTTCTTCGATCTCCTGGGCGCGACAATGCCCGAGAATGTGGTGCTGATGTTCGCCGAGAAGGACGGACGGCCGGTCGCAGGTGCGCTCAACTTGAAGGGCGGCGACTGCCTCTACGGCCGCAACTGGGGCTGCCTCGACGAGTTCAAGTTCCTGCATTTCGAGCTCTGCTATTAC
The DNA here is from genome assembly GCA_035541335.1 of Binatia bacterium. Classification (GTDB taxonomy): domain Bacteria; phylum Pseudomonadota; class Alphaproteobacteria; order Dongiales; family Dongiaceae; genus Dongia. The sequence continues at coordinate 6,149 of DATKNM010000510.1, read as the reverse complement.
CAGGCGATCGACTACGCGATCGCGCACAAGCTGGCGCGGGTCGAGGCCGGCGCCCAGGGCGAACACAAGATCCAGCGCGGCTACCTGCCGGTCGAGACTCACTCGGCGCATTGGATCGCCGACCAGAGCTTCCGTGACGCGGTCGCCGACTTCCTGGAGCGCGAGCGTCGGGTCATGCGGAACGAGATCGCCGGCCTCGCCGAATACAGCCCGTTCCGCAAGGCGGAGTGCTAGAGGCTCAGACTGTCCGAGCCTCTAGCGCCTCAAGCCGACAGGACCTGCATGCCGGGCTGGGTTTCGCGCCAGGCGCCGGGCGGGACGCCGAGATGCCGCTTGAAGGCGCGGTTGAAGGCGGCCTCGGATTCGTAGCCGACCTCGCAGGCGATCTCGGCGATCGAGCGCGAGCCGTCGCGGAGCATGGTGGACGCCAGTTGCAGTCGCCAGCCGGCGAGGTATTGCATCGGCGGCTGGCCGAGGATCGCCTTGAAGCGGTCGGCGAGCACGCTCCGCGAGGTGCCGACCTCGGCCGCCAGCTGCTCCACGGTCCAGTCGCGCATCGGCGCGGCATGGATGTGCTGCAGCGCGCGACCGGCGATCGGATCGGCGAGCGCGCCCAGCCAGCCGACCGAGCCCGAAGGCAGGCGCTCGGCATAGCGGCGCAGCATCTCGAAGAACAGCATCTCCATCATCCGCCCCAGCATCTCGCGGCTGCCGGGCCGGCGCGAATCCACCTCGTTCAGCAGCTGGCGCACGGTGGAGGCGAGCAGTGTGGTGACCGATTCGCTCGCGGTGTGCTCGACGATCAGCGACGGCAGGGTCTTGAAGACCGGGTTGAAGAAGAGATCGCCGGAATGGACGAAGCCGCAGACGATGACGGTCCGCTCGCCGTCGCCGCCATGGCGGATCGAGGCGACGACACCCTCCTCCTTGGCATGGGCCTCCACCAGGTCCACGGCGGAGACCAGCGGCGCGTCGCCGTTGCGGAGCTCGTGATAGTCGCCGAACGGCAGCATCACGATGTCGCCCTGCGCCAGCTCGGTTCCGGGGAATCCGGGGCGGTCGATGGTGCAGCGGCCTTCCGCGATCATATGGAAGGCGGTGATCTGCCGCGTGCGGCCGCAGTTCAGCAACCGCTCGACCGAGTCACGGCCGGTGGCGCAGATCGCGAACGGCGCGCCCATGCCCCATTTCCACCACACAGAGCCCGAGATCCGCACCGCGTGCAGAAGGTCGGACAGGAGATCGGCGGCGGGTGTCGTGCCCGCGGGCCGCTCGGTGTTCGGCGTTTCGGTCAACAAAGCCGGTGCTCCGGTCATTGTGGCGAGTTCCACACCCTACCATAGTCCCGGCCCCGGGCGCGCCGCTATGATTCCCGTCACGTCGGCGTCGCCTCGTCTATGAGCCAGCGATAGAGGATTGATATGACTGAAAAACACAGTGGAACCTGCTTTTGCGGGTCGGTCGAGATCGAAGTCACGGGCGCGCCGGAGGCGATGGGTTACTGCCATTGCAGCTCCTGCCGGTCCTGGTCGGCGGGCCCGGTCAACGCCTTCACCCTGTGGAAGCCCGGTCACGTAAAGGTGACCAAAGGGTCACAATTTCTGGGTCGCTTCAAGAAGACCGACAACAGCGACCGCCAGTTCTGCACCAAGTGCGGCGGCCACATCATGACCGACCATCCCGGCCTCGGCATGGTGGACGTCTATGCGGCGACGATTCCCTCCGTCGCCTTCAAGCCGGGCGTGCATGTGAACTACGCCGAGACCGTGCTCCGCATGAAGGACGGCCTGCCGAAGCTGAAGGACTTCCCGAAGGAGTTCGGCGGCTCCGGCGAGATGGTTGCCGAGTAGCACATCGATCGCCGCCCGGATCACGTATCCGGGCCAGTTTTCCTGTTCTCGACGCGGATGCCGGGCGACCGGCACCCGCGCCTTTTTCTCTGGCGTTTAGCGACTGATGTTTTGGGGAGACTATTCCGATGAACATGCAGATGCAGCTCGCATCGCGCGCCGAGGCTCCGGCCACCTGCGGCAGCAGCGATCATGCGATGCCGGGCACGGCCCACCAGATCGTCGGCGAGATGCTCTGCGAGGCGATCGATCTGCGGAGCGGCCAGCGCGCGCTCGACGTCGCCGCCGGCAGCGGCGCCGCGACGCTTGCAGCGGCACGGCGTTTTGCCCAGGTGACGGCGACCGATCGGACGGCCGCCTGGCTCGACCTGACGCGGGCACGGGCCAAGGCGGAGCGCCTCGCCGTGGCCTTTCGCGAAGCGGATCCCGCAGCCTTGCCGTTCGAGGACGCCGAATTCGACGCCGTGCTCTCGGCCTTCGGCTTCGCCCTGGCGCCCCACCAGGAGCGGGTGGCGAAGGAGCTGCTCAGGGTCTGCCGTCCCGGCGGCCGCATCGGACTCGCCTGCTGGACCCCGGATGGCTTCGTCGGCCAACTGCATCGCCTGATCGCACAATACGCCCCGCCGGCGAAAGGCGAGAAGTCGCCGATGCTGTGGGGGACAAGGGCGCATCTCGGATCGCTGTTCGGCCCGGGCAACGTCGTCGTGGTGCAGAACCGGCAATTCGCCTTCCGCGCCAAGTCGCCGGAGCACTGGTTGGAGATCTTCGCCGCCGACTACGCCCCGCTCGCCAAGGCTTTCGCGACGCTGGAGCCCGAACTGCAGATGGCCTTCGAAGAGGACCTTCACGTCCTCCTGAACCGCTTCAATCTCGCCCATGACGGCACCCTGGTCGCGCCGAGCGAGTATCTGGAGGTGGTAGTGGCGAAGAAGCGGTAACGGCTCGTCACGTTGCACGCCTTCTGCCTGACCCGGCGCGGTGCGCGGCCCCGGCGCACGGCGTCTTTGATGTACCTCAAAGAATCGCTCGGTGAGGACGTTAGAGTTCCTGGCTCAAATTCCGCAAGACAGGGGGCGACCATGCCGGGCCGGGTTCTGATCATCGGAATGACCTTGAGCAGCCTGCTGATGCTGGCGGGCTGCGGCGGCGGCGGTGCCGAGCAGGACACCACGGTGCACAACACCACCATCAGCGAGGGCCAGGCCCTGATCGATCTCAAGCGCGCCTATGATTCCGGCGCCATGAGCGAGAGTGAATACAAGAAAGCGCGTAACAAGATCCTGGCCCAGTAATCCGCGCGCGCTGAACCATCAAGAATCCGGGAGTGGGGCGATGAAGCACATTCATGCCACGGCCATCATGATGACCGCGTCGCTGCTGGCGGCAGGTACGCTGCTCGCATCCTGCGGGTCGAGCAGCACCACCGTTACCAACCGCCTGGTGACCGAGCAGCAGCAGGAAACCGACCTGAAGCGCGCGCTCGACGCCGGCGCGATCACCCACGACGAATACCAGGAAGCGATCGACAAGCTGCACGGGCAGTATTAGGCAGCGCACGCTCGATGGGACGACTGAGCGCCCCCTCACCCGACTTCGGCTAAGCTCGCCGTGGGCTCGCTAAGCCTCCGTAACCCTCTCCCTCAGCGGGGAGAGGGAAAAGAAGTGCCGTCATCGCGGCGCGCGGCAGTGCGCCAAGATATCCCCCGCTCCCCTTGAGGGAGAGGGCTGGGGTGAGGGGTCGAAGATTCTCGCCGAAATCTCTCGGAAATAGCGGCAGCGGTTAACTGCGCTTCCCCTTCCGCGCCCTTGCCGGCACGGGCTTGGCCTGCGGGCGCGGGGCGGCCGCCGCGGCGATGGCGGCCGCGGCGGTGCCGGTCAGGATGGCGATGATGGTGGCGATGGACATGGTGACTTGAAGCGCCTCGCTACGCGTCGACCGTATCGACGGTCTCTTCGCGCGGTGCCGACTTCGACTCCACGATTTTGAAGGTGAGCTTGTCGATCTCCTTGTCGAGATCGACGCGCACGGTGCCGCCCTTCTCGAGCTTGCCGAACAGCAGCTCTTCCGCCAGCGGCTTCTTGACGCTCTCCTGGATGACACGGGCCAGAGGCCGCGCGCCATAGAGCGGGTCGAAGCCCTTCTCGGCGAGCCACTTCCGCGCCGCCTCGCTGAGCTCGATCGTGACGTTGCGGTCGGCGAGCTGGCCCTCGAGCTGGATGATGAACTTGTCCACCACCTGGGCGACGATCTCGGTCGGCAGGTTGGCGAACGCGATCACCGAGTCGAGGCGATTGCGGAACTCGGGCGCGAACAGGCGCTCGATCTCCTGCTGGTCCTCGCCCTCGCGCTTGTCGCGGCCGAAGCCGATCGCCGCCTTCGACATGGCATGAGCCCCGGCATTGGTGGTCATGATCAGGATCACGTTGCGGAAATCGACCGACTTGCCGTTATGGTCGGTGAGCTTCCCGTGGTCCATTACCTGCAGGAGGATGTTGAAGAGGTCGGGATGCGCCTTCTCGATCTCGTCCAGCAACAGCACGGCGTGCGGATGCTGGTCGATGGCGTCGGTCAGGAGACCGCCCTGGTCGAAGCCGACATAGCCCGGAGGCGCGCCGATCAGGCGCGAGACCGTGTGCCGCTCCATGTATTCCGACATGTCGAAGCGGACGAGTTCGATGCCCATGCAGCGGGCGAGCTGCTTCGCGACCTCGGTCTTGCCGACGCCGGTCGGGCCCGAGAACAGGTAGGCGCCGATCGGCTTCTCCGGCTCGCGCAGGCCGGCGCGGGCGAGCTTGATCGAGGCGCAGAGTGCGTCGATCGCCTTGTCCTGGCCGAACACCATGGTCTTCAGGTCGCGCTCCAGGTTCTTGAGCGTGGCCTTGTCGTCCTTGGTGACGCTCTTGGGTGGGATGCGGGCGATGGTGGCGACCACGGCCTCGACGTCCTTCACCGCGATCGTCTTCTTGCGCTTCGATTCCGGCAGCAGCATCTGCGCAGCACCCACCTCGTCGATCACGTCGATCGCCTTGTCGGGCAGCTTGCGGTCGCCGATGTAGCGCGCCGAGAGCTCGACCGCCGCGCGGATCGCCTCGTTGGTGTAGCGTACCCGATGGTGCTTCTCGTAATAGGGCTTCAGGCCGCGCAGGATCTTGACCGCGTCTTCCTGCGACGGCTCGTTGACGTCGATCTTCTGGAAGCGGCGGACGAGGGCGCGGTCCTTCTCGAAGTGCTGGCGGTATTCCTTGTAGGTCGTCGAGCCGATGCACTTCAGCTGGCCCGACTGCAAGGCCGGCTTCAGCAGGTTGGAAGCGTCCATCGAGCCGCCGGAGGTGGCGCCGGCGCCGATCACGGTGTGGATCTCGTCGATGAAGAGCACGGCGCCCTCGGTCGCCTCCAGCTCCTTCACCACCGCCTTCAAGCGCTCCTCGAAGTCGCCGCGGTAGCGGGTTCCGGCCAGAAGGGCGCCCATGTCGAGGGCGAAGATGGTGCAGTTCTTCAGGACCTCCGGCACGTCGCCGTTGACGATGCGGCGCGCGAGGCCCTCGGCGATGGCGGTCTTGCCGACGCCGGGATCGCCGACATAGAGCGGGTTGTTCTTGGTGCGGCGGCACAGCACTTGGATGGTGCGGTTCACCTCGGGTTCACGGCCGATCAGCGGGTCGATCTTGCCGTTCTTGGCCTTCTGGTTGAGGTTGACGCAATAGGCCTCGAGCGCCTCGGAGCCGCTCTTCGCCGGCTGCTCGCCGGCCTCGGAATCGGCGGCGCCGCGGACGCGGCGCTGCTCGGTGCGGCCCGGCACCTTGGCGATGCCGTGGCTGATGTAGTTGACGGCGTCGAGACGCGTCATCTCCTGCTCCTGCAGGAAATAGACCGCGTGGCTCTCGCGCTCGGAGAACAGGGCGACCAGCAGGTTGGCGCCGGTCACTTCCTCGCGGCCGGAGGACTGGACGTGGATCGCCGCGCGCTGGAGCACGCGTTGGAAGCCGGCGGTCGGCTTCGCCTCGTTGTGGTGCTTGCCGACGATGTTGGAGAGCTGGTTGTCGATGTAGTCCGTCAGCTCGCGCTTCAGCTTCTCGGTGTCGAGATTGCAGGCGCGCATGACCGCGATCGCGTCCTGGTCGTCGGCCAGGGCGAGCAGCAAGTGCTCGAGCGTTGCGTAATCGTGCCGACGCTCATTGGCATAGGCAAGGGCACGATGCAGGGTCTGTTCCAGCGTCGGCGAGAGCATTGGGCGTCGTTCCTTTCCAACTCACCGGACGGGATCGGGTCGGATCCCTTCGGCGCAATCGTGAAGCTAT
>DATKNM010000509.1:0-10235 GCA_035541335.1 Binatia bacterium | reverse complement strand
CGGCGATCTCAAGCAGGACCTCGTCGTCACCAACCAGGGCGACCAGCCGGTCTTCCTGCGGGCGACTGCCAGCGGCGTGCCGGCGGAGCCGCAGCCGGCAATCTCCAGCGGCGCCAAGGTCGATCGCCAGTACTTCACCCTGGACGGCAAGACGGTGGCCCTCGACCAGATCAAGCAGAACGATGTCGTGGTCGCCGTCATCACCGGGCGCTTCACCGATGAGGCTACCCACCGCGCCATGGTGGTGGACCTGCTGCCGGCCGGCCTCGAGATCGAGAACGAGCGGCTGAACAACACCCGCCGCACCGGCGATTTCGCCTGGCTGCCGGAGCTGACCGAGGGCAACTACAGCGAATACCGCGACGATCGCTACATCGCGGCCTTCGACACCTCGCCGGACGCCAACAACGGCGGCTTCACCTTCGCCTACATCCTGCGGGCGGTGACTCCCGGCCAATACAAGGCCCCGGCCATCGAGGTCGAGGACATGTACAAGCCCGACATCCGCGCCCGCGGCGCCACCGGCGAGGTGACCGTGGCGAAGTATCAATGACGCGTCTCCGCCGCATCGCCGCTGCGATCGCCACACTCCTCGTCGCGGTGATCGGCGGCGGCGTTGGGCTCGACCGGATCTATCCGCTCGATCTCGGGCGCCTGCAATCGCATTCGGTGATGGTGCTGGCGGCGGACGGATCGATTCTCAGGGGCTTCGCCGCGTCTGGCGGTGCTTGGCGGTTCCCAGCCACGACGACCGAGGTCGATCCGAAGTTCCTGAAGTTCCTGATCGCCTATGAGGACCAGCGCTTCTACCGCCATCCCGGCGTCGATCCGCTGGCAGTGCTGCGGGCGACCGGGCAGGCGATCGCCGCAGGCCACGTCGTCTCCGGCGCGTCCACGCTCACCATGCAGACCGCGCGCCTGCTGGAGCCACGGCCGCGGGTCCTTGCATCGAAGCTGATCGAGATGGCGCGCGCGCTGCAGCTGGAGGCCCGGGTCGGCAAGGAAGGTACCCTGGGCATCTATCTCACCCTCGCACCCTATGGCGGCAATCTCGAAGGCATCCGCGCCGCGAGCCTCGCTTATTTCGGCAAGGAGCCGAGCCACCTGACCGAGGCCGAGGCGGCGCTGCTCGTCGTGCTGCCACAGTCGCCGGAGACCCTGCGGCCCGACCGCTTTCCGGAGGCGGCGAAAGCAGCGCGGGACAAGGTGCTTGCGCGTCTCCTGGGCGAGGGCGTGATCGATCGCCCGACCTATGAGACCGCCATCGCCGAGCCGGCCGTCGCCAAGCGCCTGCCGGCGCTGAACGACGCCGCGCACCTGGCGCTGCGATTGCGATTGGAGGCGCCGGGCGATCTCACCATCCGCACCAGCGTCGACGCCGATCTGCAGGACCGGGTCGAGGCATTGGCAGAACGCAGCCAGTCGAACTTGGAACCGGGCGCCGGCATCGCCGTCCTGGTGGTGGATAACGCCGAACGGCGTGTCATCGCCTATCTGGGCTCGGCGGATTTCTTTGACGACAAGCGTTTCGGCCAGAACGACATGGTGGCGGCGATCCGCTCGCCGGGCTCGGCCCTGAAGCCGTTCATCTATGGCATGGCGTTCGAAGATCTCATCGTCCACCCGGAAACCGTCGTGAAGGACGTGCCGATGCGCTTCGGCGATTACGCGCCTTCCAACTTCGACCATCTCTTCCGCGGCGAGGTGACGGCGCGGGAGGCGCTTCAGCTTTCGCTCAATCTTCCGGCGGTCGCGTTGCTCGACCGCATCGGTCCGGGCCACTTCGCCCAAAGGCTCGGCGATGCCGGCGCGCCGCTGGTGCTCCCGGACAAGCACGCGCGGCCCGGGCTGCCGATCGCATTGGGCGGCGTCGGCATCAACCTTGAGAGGCTGGTGACGCTCTATGCCGCGCTGGCGGAAGGCGGCGTCGCCCGGCCGCTGCTCTATCGCATCGATGCGGCGAAGGGCGAGGGGCATCAACTCATGTCGCCGCTTGCCGCCTGGTACGTGACGCGGATCCTCGACGAGACGCCGCCGCCGGAGCGCTGGCTACCGGCCGGCAACCGGCGCAACGCCAGCACCATCGCCTACAAGACCGGCACCTCCTACGGCTATCGCGATGCCTGGGCGGTCGGCTACAACGCGCGCTTCACCGTCGGCGTCTGGGTCGGGCGGCCCGACGGCGCTTTCTCCAACGGCCGCATGGGCCGCGACGCCGCGGCGCCGATCCTGTTCCAGGTCTTCGACCAGCTGCCGCACGGCGAGAGCGCCGCCGCGGCGACCCCGCCGGCGGGCGCCATCCTCGGGGGCACCAACGATCTCCCGGTCAACCTGCGGCGCTTCGATCCGCAACCCGGTCTGGAAACCGGCGCGCAGCCGCAGGTCGTCGCCGGACCAAGCATCCAGAGCCCGGTCGATGGCGCGACGCTCGATCTCGTAAACGCCAGCCTCGTGCTGACGGCCCGCGGCGGCGCACTGCCGCTGCGCTGGCTGGTGAACGGCAAGCCGGTGGATTCGGAGCCGTTCCGCCGCCAGGCCGAATGGCAGCCCGACGGCCGCGGCGCGGCCCGGGTCACCGTCATCGACGGCTTGGGCCGCAGCGCCAGCGCCGCGGTGTGGCTGAAGTAGCTACTTCGCCGTCGCGCGCCGCGCTCCGGTGATGACCGCGGTCGCCAGCAGGACCTTCAGCAGGTCGCCAAGCAGGAACGGCACCAGGCCGAAGGTGATCGCCTTGTCGAGGCCGATGATGGTGCTGAGCCAGGCGACGCCGAGGACGAAGCAGAGCACGTCGGCGACCAGCAGGAGCAGGAAGGTCGGCACCACCCGCGCGGTCCAGCCGCGCTCGGCCAGATGTCCAATCAGGGCCGCCATGATCGGGAAGGCGACGATATAGCCGACGGTGGTCGCCACCATGCCGAGGGTCTTGAACTCCGAGAGCAGCGGGAACTGGATCGACAGAGCGAGCCAGGCGACGACCGTCGCGACGCCGAGGCGCCAGCCGCAGAGCGCGCCGACCATCAGCACCGCGAAGGTCTGCATGGTCATCGGCACCGGGTACATCGGCACCTGGACCCAGGAGGCCGCCGTCAGGAACGCGACGCCGAGCAGGACAACTGCGCCCTTGGCGAGCAGCGAGCGCCCGGCGAGGCGCAGCGGCACGTAAGCGGGGCCTGTGGGGATCAGGTTGGGGATGTTGCTCATGATTTCGTTCCTTCCTCAATTCAAGCTTTGACGCGAATGCCTTCGCGGGTGAGATCGTCCATGACCTCGAGGATACCCTGGCGCAGGACATCCACGGCCTCGTCGATCTGCGCCCGGGTGATGACCAGCGGCGGCGAGAGGATCACGAGGTGGCTCAGCGGCCGCACCATCAGGCCCTTCGGCCGGCACTTCTCGAAGATGCGCCAGGCGAAGTCCCAGCTGGCCGGCGGCGCCAGCTTCTTCGCCTTGTCGGCGGTGGTCTCGACGCAGACCATGAAGTGGCTGCCGCGCACGTCGCCGACGGCGTCGAGCTCCAGAAGTTCGCCCAGCCGCTGGCGGAAGTAGGGACCGTTCTCGCGGACCCGGGCGCAGATGTCCTCGCGCTCCATGATGTCGAGATTGGCCATCCCGGCGGCGCAGGCGACCGGATGGGCGGAATAGGTGTAGCCGTTGGCGAAGAACTGGCCCTTGCCCGCCGTCGCCGTCAGTTCGGCGAACAACCGGTCGGAGACCAGCATCGCGCCCAGCGGCACGTAGCCCGAGGTCAGGCCCTTGGCGCAGGTGATGATGTCGGGCTCGATGTCGAACATCGGCTTCGAGGCGAAGATGTGCCCCAGGCGCCCGAAGCCGGTCACCACCTCGTCGGAGATGTAGAGCAAGTCGTACTTGCGGCAGACCTCCCAGGTGCGGCGCTGATAGCCGGGCGGCGGCACGATGACGCCGCCGGAGGCGAGCAGGGGCTCGGCGATGAAGGCGGCGACGTTCTCCGGCCCGAGCTCGAGGATCTTGTTCTCGAGGTCCGCCACCTTCTCGTCGCAGAAGACTTCCAGCGACATGCCCTCCGGCCGGCGATAGGGATTGGGCACCGGGATGTGGTGGATGATGTCGGTGATGAGGTCCATGTTGCCGCGGTCGGCCGGCTTCCCCGAGACCGAGGCCGAGAGCAGGGTGCTGCCGTGATAGGCATATTCCCGCGTGATGATGTGCTTCTTCTTCGGCTTGCCGAGGAAGTTGTTGCGGAAGGAGACGAAGCGCAACGCGGAGTCGACCGCCGTGGATCCGCCCGTGGTGAAGAACACGTGCTTCAGGTCGCCCGGCGCGTATTGCGTCAGCCGATGTGCGAACTCGATCGAGGGCGGGGTCGCGATGATGCCGAACGGCGAGAAGTAGCAGAGCCGCCGCGCCTGCTCGGCGATCGCCTCGGCGATCTCGTTGCGGCCATAGCCGACGTTGACGCACCACATGCCGGCGATGCCGTCGATCATGCGATGGCCCTTGGCGTCGGTCACCATGGCGCCTTCGCCTTCGACCACGATCAGCGGCTCGCGCGACTTCACCAGGCCGAGATCGACCCAGGGATGGATCATGTGATCCCGATCCTTGGCGGTCAGGTCGGCGGCGTCGAAGCCGAAATTCGCGGTGTCCATGGATCCCTGCCGATGAAGCGCCCAACGCGCCCCGCCCGGGTCGCAGGCGGGGCGGCGCTAAGCAGTAGCCGATCGCGACGGGTGTTGTCGAGGCACCGCAAGTTGCGCGCGGCACCGTCCCTATTGCGGGATCTTATGCTGGTCGTCGTATTGCTTGACCATTTGCGCGGCCTTGGTCATTTCCTCCTGTGACATCGCGCCGACGATGTCGTTGAGCGCGGTCTCGATCTCCATCTTGCTGGCCTTGCCGGTCTTTCCCAGAGCCTCAGCGTTGGAGAGCGACTGCATCGCCAGCGTCAACCATTTGTAGGCCTGCACCCGGTCGATCGACACGCCCGTGCCGCGGGTATAGGCGCGGCCGATCTGGTACTGGGCATAGCCGTCGCCCTGTCCTGCGGCGATCTCGTACCACTGCGCCGCCTTGCCGTAGTCCTGCGGCAGCTTCTGTCCGAACTCGTACATGTCGGCGACGTTGACCGCGAGACCGGTATTGCCGCCCTTCGCGAGCGGCTCCCAGATCGCGATCGCCTGGTCGGCATTGCCGGCATTGAGTGCGTCCCAGCCCTTCTGCTCCGTGTCGTTCGCGGGCGCGGGCGGTGGGGCAGGTTCTGCAGGCGCTGGCGGTGATGTCTCCGCGGGAGCGGGCGTCGGCACCATCGGTGCAGGTGGAGTGGTCGCAGCTTCCTCGGTCGGCGCGGCGGGTGCGCTCTCGGCTGCGGCCGCCTTGGGCTGTTCCTCGGCCTTCGGCTTCGCTGTGCTCGCGGGTGTCGTCGACTTCGGCAGTGTCGGCGCCGCTGGAGCTTCCGCCGTTTGCGTCGCTTCGGCTGCAGGCGGTGTCGGCGCCGGCTTTGCCTCGGGCTTGGTTTCTACCGTCTTGGTCGGCTCGGGTGCCGGGGTGGGCACAGGAGCGGGCGTCGCGATGGGCTTCGGCTTCGGCGCGGTGATGGCGGGCGCCATCGACGGTGCCGCCGGCGCAGCAACCGGCGGCTGTGCCGGGGTCTGCACAGTGTTGGTCGTCGACGGTACCGGCGGCGTCACGTCGTTGCTGAGGGCCGGCGCCTGGTTGGGATAGACGGCGACCGGTGCCTGCAAGGTCGCCTGCTGCGTCGTCTTCGGCAGCGGTGCCGCTCCGCAGCGGCGATGCGCGGCGCCGAGCAGCGAGCGCGGCATCGTCGGCGGGATGCTGACGATGATCATGCTGTCGGGGCCGGTGCGCTGATAGACGTAGTCCTGAGAGATGCCGTCGGGGCCGACGGTGGAGACGGTGACGCTGTCCGGCTCGACCCGATAGCTGACGGGCAGCGTCACGCTGATCTTGCCCTTGTAGTAGGTGAAGGACTGGCTCGCGGTGAACTCGACACCGCCGCCGGGCGGGCAGCCGAGCGTCGGACCTTGCCATTTCCCGAGCAGCCAGTTGTCCGGCTCCGGTGCCGGCGGTGCGACCGCGGCGACCTGCGCGGGCGTCGTGGCGACGGGCATTGCGGCTGCCTGTGCGGGCGTCGGCGCGACTGGTGTTGGGGCCGGGGCCGGCGTGGGCACTGGCGCCGGTGTGGGAGCTGCGGTCGTCGCTGTCTGCGTCGGCTCGGCTGTCGTGGTTGGTGCGGGTGGCGTGGTTGGCGCGGCGGGTGGCGTGGGCGCACTTTGCGTGACCGCCTGCGGCGTGGGCGATGCGGGCGCGAGCTGCAGCGGTTCCGTCTTGGTGGTCATCGCCTGGGTGGTCGGGGAGGCCGGAGTCGTGGCATCCGCGTCCGATGTGGCGGGCTCCGCCGCGGATGGCGCAGGCGCGGCCTGGGCGACCGGCGCAGCGACGGCGGGTTCCTCGGCAGCATGGGTGTTCGATGGCTTGCGCGCGGTCGTCTTATTGTTGTCGGGCTGTGCCGCGGTGAATTTCGGCAGGCCGCTCTCGGTCGTGCCGGCATTCGCGGCCGGGGTGGGGCTTTCGGATGCCGTTGTTGGTGCGGGTGCCGGTTCAGGGGTCGGAGCCGGGGTCGGCGTCGGCGTCGCGGCGGCTTCAGGCGCGGGTGGTGTGGCTTCGGTCGCCGTGCTTTCGGCGGGCGCCGGTGCCGGCGTCGCCTCGCTGGTCGGTCCGGGCGTGGCGCTCTCGGTTCCAGTTGCAGGGGCAGCGGGTGCGGGTGCGACACTGGGGACGGCGGACGGCACGTCGGCGAGATTATCGCCACTGGCTGCGGTGACGCCTGATGGCGGCGGTGCGCTGGCATTCGTGATCGGCGGCGGTGCCGGCTCCGACGAAGCGCCGGAGCCGGGCTGCATCGCGGTGATGTCCTCGGTGGTGAGGTCGTGGCCGCCGCGCATCGATTGCGGCTCGACGGCGCTGGTCTTCGTCACCTTGGTCGGGATGTTCGAGCCGCCGTTCGCAGGTGGCGGCGGCGCCTGGACGGTCAAGGCGCTGAGGCGCTTTCCGGCCTCGGTGTCGCCGGCGTCCGCGGCTTTCTGCAGCCATGTCTTCGCCTGGTCGAGGTCGCGCGGCACGCCGTTGCCGTTGGCGTAGAGCGTCCCGAGGTTCCGCATCGCCATCGGGAAGCCTTGCTTCGCGGCCTTCTCGTACCAATAGGCCGCTTTCACATGATCCTCGCCCACGCCGAGGCCATGGTCGTAGAGGGCGCCGAGCGCGTTCTGCGCCGTGGCGTCGCCCTGTTGGGCGAGCGGGAGCCATTGCTCGTAGGCGCCGCGGAAATCGCCTGTCTGATAGGCGGTCACACCGGCCTGGTAGTCGGCCCGGACGGGGGCCGGCTGCACCAAGGCTGCTCCGAATATCGCGCCGATAAGCAATAATGACGGCGCGCACACCCACTTGCGCAACTTTCTCCCCGAACCCATAAGACTTCCCTGTTACGATCTCTTAGTATCTTAGTCGATTTTGACAAAACGACGCGGCGATGCGCAAAGCAATATTCGCATTGTTTCTAGCACTTTGCACGCTGGTCGCGGGCGCGACCGGCGGCCGCGCCGATGCTGTGAAACCGGCCGGATTGGTGGTTGACGCCGAGAGCGGTAAGATTCTTGTCTCCAACCGGGCCTCGACCCTGTGGTACCCGGCTTCCCTCACGAAAATGATGACAGCTTACGTGGTGTTCAGCGAGATCGCGGCCGGGCATCTCGCCATGGATACGCAAATCACAGTATCCGCCGCCTCGGTGAATCAGCCGCCGACGAAATTTGGTTTCCGCATCGGGCAGAAGATCACCGTCCAGCAGGCGCTGCAGGCGATGCTGGTGAGTTCGTCGAACGACGCCGCGGTGGCGCTGGCGGAGCAGGTGGCGGGCAGCGAGTCGGCCTTCGTCGAGCGGATGAACGCCGCGGCCCAGAGCCTCGGAATGGTGAGCACGCGTTACCGCAATGCCAACGGCTTGCCCGATGATGCTCAAGTCACCACGGCACGAGACCAGGCCGTGCTCGCGATGGCGTTGATCCATGACTTCCCGGACCGCTATGCGATGTTCAGCCTGCGCAGCGTCACCATCGCCGGCCGCAGCCAGCCGACCGTCAACGGCCTGCCTTCGTCCTATCCCGGCGCCGACGGCATGAAGACCGGCTTCACCTGCGGCTCCGGCTATAACATCGTCGGTTCCGCCCAGCGCGGCGGGCAGCGCCTGGTGGCCGTGCTGTTGGGGGCGCAGGATCGCGACCAGCGCTCCGCCATGATCCGAAAGCTGCTCGACACCGGTTTTGCCGGCGGTGATTCGATCCCGCCCGCGATCTCCAGCATCGCCATGGTGCCGGCGGCTTTGGACAGCGGCTCGGCACCGACCGTGCTCAGCGGATCGGAATGCGATGCCTCGAACACCTCCGACGTCGAATCCGCAGCGAGCGCCCGCTTCCCGGGCTGGGGCGTCATCTTCGGCGCCTTTCCCAGCCCCGACCAGGCGCACCAGGCGCTCGGCAGCATGCAGCAGCATCTCAAAGGGTCGGTCGGCGGCCGCCCGGCGGTGGTCATGCGCCAGCTGGAGGGCGGGAAGCGCTATGTGGCGCTGCTGGTCGGCCTGAAGTCCAGCGATGCCGGGCGCACCTGCAAGACGCTGTGGCAGGAATCGAAATACTGCCTCGCGCTCAATCCCAAAGTTCTGAACGACCCCTCCGCGATGTGGCGCTGATCCGCCTGCAGTGGCGCCGGCGCGTGCGGACGGGCATGCTGTCGCCATGGTTTGGCAGCGCTTCCTGTTGATCCCCATCTTTCTGGCGCTCGCCGCCTGCACCACGCCGCCGCGTCCGGCGATGGTGCCGCTCGGCAGCAGCGGCGATTTCGGCTACTCGGCGCGCGATCTCGGGCCGGATCGGATCGAGGTCAGCTATCGCGGCGATGCGGTGGCGGTCTCGCCCTATCGGCCGCGGGAGGACGGCCGCGCGAAGGCGGAGCTCGATCTTGCCCACGACCTCGCGCTCTGGCGGGCGGCGCAGATCGCCCTGGATCGCGGCAAGGCGGGGCTCAAGATCGAGTTCGAAAATCGCGACAGCGACGTCGTCGTGCAGCAGCGGACCTATTACCGTGCGGACCCGTTCTACGATCCGTTCTTCGATCCCTATGACGACCCGTTCTGGCCGACCACGTGCCGGTATTGCGGACCGGGCCCGATGTACCATTTCGACCGGGTGCGCACGGCGACTGCGCGCGCCGTGGTGAGGCTCACTGTGACCCTTTCCCAGAGCTTCGATCCCACAGCCGATGGGATGGTTTCCGCCGCCGAGACGCTGGCGCGGCTCAAGGCGGCGCGCAGCAGCGCCGTCTACTAGGATAGGCCTATCTGGCGATACCGTCGTCGGACCCAGAGTCCTGGCCGGAAGACTTACTCTTGTTCCTGTCTCTCGGCTTCGGCGCGACCGCCTGGAGCTCGATCTCGGCGGCCTTGATCTGGCCGTCCGTCATGCCGGACTTGATGTCGTCGTAGAGCGAGGCGGCGCGCTTCGCGTCTTGCCCGGCCCTCGGATTCTCCACCGCCTGCGCCGCCCAAACATAGGCCTCGATCAGGTTCTGCGGCACGCCGCGAGCACGCCAATAGCAGTCGGCGATCAGAATCTGCGCCTTGGCGTAATGCTGATCGGCGGCCTTCAGCAACAGGCCGGTGCCCTTCGGTCCGTCGGCGCCGACGCCGTCGCCATAGACCAGCTTCTTGCCGAGTGTGTATTGCGCTTCGGGCAACCCCTGGTCGGCGGCTTTCTGGTACCAGGTGAGCGCCGCCGCCTGGTCCTCATCGACGCCTTCGCCGTTCTCGTACATCTGCGCAAGGTAGAGCTGTGCCTTCGGGTGGCCACCCTTGGCGGCGGCGGTGTACCAGCGCGCCGCCTGCTCGCGGTCGCGGTCGACGCCCTGGCCGTCGTAATAGAGATTGGCGAGATCGAATTGCGCAAGCGCGAAGCCGAGCTGCGCCGCCTTCCCGTACCAGGCCGCGGCCTCCTGGTCGTCGCGCTTCACGCCGAGGCCGAGATTGTAAAGGACGCCGATATTGGTCATGGCCTCGGGATCGCCGCCCTCGGCCTTCGGCTTCCAGGCGTCCATCGCCCCGGTGAAGTCGCCGTTGTCGAAGGCGACCGATCCCGGATCGGCGGCACCGGTCTTCGGCGTGTTCATCAGGAAGTCCGTGGCGCTGCCGC
>DATKNM010000508.1:0-2983 GCA_035541335.1 Binatia bacterium | reverse complement strand
GCCGCCACCGCCCGTCGCCCGGCGAGGCCGCCGAGCAGCACGATCGCCAACGCCGGCACCAGGTTGATCACCAGGACGAGCAGCGAGGCCTGGACCATGTGGATCAGGAGATGCGCGGTGTCGGCGAAGCCGGCGACGGCGAGGATGCCCATCCAGGCGGTGAGGTTCGGGCGCAGGGTCTTTGCCCGGCGGAGCATCGGCAGGAGCACCGCGATGAGGGCGACGGTGGCGAGGATGATGGTGGTGAGGCAGCGGACGCTGTCGGCGGCGACCGGTGCGCCCGCCGGGATCTCGATCCAGTCCTTGAGGCAGCCATAGGCGAAGCCGGTGACCCAGAGGGCGACGGCGGGCAGCGGCAGCAGCAGCCAGGCCCGGGCGCGGTCCGGCAGGCTGACCTCGAAGGCGGCGAGCGCCGCCGTGGCACCCGTCAGCCAGGCGCCGGCGAGCGGGATGAGATAGCCGGGCTCGCGCAGGCATTCGGCGATGTCGGCGCGGAAGCCGCGCAGCAGCACCAGAATCGCGATCAGCAGGGTCGCGAAGCCGATCCAGAGCGCCGCGCGCAGCCAGGGCCGGCCGAGGCGCTTCACCGGCTGGAGGCCGCTCGCGAGCCGGTCGATGAGGGATTCGGTCGTGCTCATAGCGCCTTCACTCATCGCCCAGGATGACGCGCAGGCGCTTGATCGCGCGATGGACGGCGACCTTCAGCGCGGTTTCCGACTGGCCCGACTGGGCGGAGGCCTCCTTCAGGGACATTTCCTTCAACTTCAGCATTTCCACGGCGCTGCGCTGGCCCTCCGGCAGCTGGGCGATCGCTGCCCGGAGCCGCCCGGCGTCGCCCGCCGTCTCGGATAGATTCGTCTCGACCGCAATAAAGGTTTCGTGCGCTTCGGTGAGGGCGGTCTCCCGGCCGAATTGCCGCACCCGCCGACGCAGGCGGTCCAGCAGCCGGTGGCGCGCCACCGCCGTCAGCCAGGGGGCGAACGGCCGCGCCGGATCGTAGGTGTGGCGGATCTGGTGCAGGGTGAGGAGCACGTCCTGGACGGCATCCTCCAGGTCCGGCCCAGCCAGACCGAAACGCCGGGCCAGCGACCGGAGATAAGGCGTGATCCCGGCGAGCAGCCGGCGATAGCTCTCCGCGTCGCCGTCCTGGCCGCGGGCCATCAGGACCGACCAGTCGGAATCGGGCGCGCGCATCTCGGCGCTGCTTGTGTTCACCGTCTCGATCTCGGGCCTCGAACGGGTGTTCACTGGACTTCTGGACCTGCTCTCATCTTGTCGACGTAACCTTGGGACGTAACCTTGGGCGCCCTGCCTGCGAATCTCCCTTGTCCGTCCGGAACAGGACGCCTCAATAGGGAGACTTCGAAAATGAACCGTATCACCCTGGCCGCCGCTCTGGCCACCGCCGTCGGCCTCGCGATCGCGGCCCAGAGCGGCACCCCCGCCCGCGCCGCCGACAACAATGAAAAGTGCTACGGCGTCAATGCCGTAGGCAAGAACGATTGCGCCGCGGGTGTGCATTCCTGCGCCGGCCAGGCCTCGAAGGCGATGGATCCCGCCTCCTTCGTCCTGCTGCCGAAGGGCGTCTGCGACAAGATCGCGGGCGGTCACCTGCAGCCGATGTAAGGCATCGGCACGGGTTCGTCTCACGCGTTCGTGAGCGATCGCGCCGGTCCGAGCGTCGTCGTTGCGCGCTCGGACCGGTGCGATCGCCACCCAATGTTCACCAGGGGAGCACCACTATGAATCGCCTCACTCTCTCTGCCACCGTGGTTGCCGCGATCGGCCTTGCCATGTCGCTGCAGGGCTGCATGACGTCGTCCGAGAAGATGGCGGACGACAAGCCGCAGGTCGTCAAGGACACCGAAGCCAAGCTGGCCGCGGGCGGTTTCGAAACCTGCTTCGGCGTCAACGCCGTCGGCAAGAACGATTGCGCCGCCGGCGCCCATGCCTGCGCCGGCATGGCCACCAAGGCCAACGATCCTGGCTCTTTCGTGGTGGTGCCGACCGGCGCCTGCTCCAAGATCGCCGGCGGACATACATCCGCCTCGTGACCCCATGGGCGTGAATATGGCCCTGCCCGACCCCCGCAGAGCCGTGTCGGAGCCGATCCCCGCAGCGGCGGGGATCGGACTCCGTTTCCCGCATCACCGTGCGGTGGTCGAGCGACGGCCGGCGGTCGCCTGGTTCGAGGTCCACACCGAGAACTACATGGGCGGGGGCGCGCCGATCCAATACCTGGAGACCATCCGCCGCGACTACCCGATCTCGCTCCACGGCGTCGGTCTTTCGTTGGGCAGCGCCGCGGAACTCGACCGCGAGCATCTCGAACGCGTCCGCCAGGTCGCGGCGCGGATCGAGCCCGGGCTGATCTCCGACCATCTTTCCTGGAGCATCAGCGACGGCCTCTATCTCGGCGACCTGCTGCCGCTGCCGATGACCGAGGAGGTGCTCGACGTCGTCTGCCGCAACGTCCAGCAGTTCCAGGAGGCGGTCGGGCGCCGGGTCCTGATCGAGAATCCGTCGAGCTATCTACGCTTCCGCCATTCGACCATCCCGGAATGGGAGTTCCTGGCGGCGGTCGCGGCACGGACCGGCTGCGGCATCCTCTGCGACGTCAACAACATCTTCGTCAGTGCCGCCAATCACGGCGGGGACGCCGGCCATTATCTGGCGTCGCTGCCCGCCGCGGCGATCGGCGAGATCCATCTCGCCGGTCACGCCCGGAAGGATCTCGGCGACGGCCGCGAGATCCGGATCGACGATCACGGATCGCGGGTCGACCCGGCGGTCTGGCATCTCTACATCGAGGCCATCGACCGCTTCGGCCCGGTGCCGACGCTGATCGAATGGGACACCAACGTCCCGCCGCTCGAGATCCTGATCGAGGAAGCGGCGACCGCCACGGCGATCCTCGACGAGAACCGGAGCCGGAATGCCTATGCCCGCGCTTCTTGAGCTGCAGCGCGACTTCGCGCGCGGC
>DATKNM010000507.1:0-6472 GCA_035541335.1 Binatia bacterium | reverse complement strand
GAGCGGCGATGAAAAGCTCACCCGCCTGCTGTTCTTCATCGGCGCCTTGAAGGAATCGGGCGCGGCCCGCGTGACCGCCGTGGCGCCCTATCTCTGCTACGCCCGCAAGGATCGGCAGACCAAGCCGCGGGACCCGGTCGTCACCAAGTACGTGGCCAGGCTGTTCGAAGCGGTCGGAACCGATCATATCGTCACCGTCGACGTGCACAATCTCGCCGCCTTCCAGAACGCATTCCGCTGCCGCACCGACCACCTGGAGGCCGAGCCGCTGTTCGTCGCGCACTTCGCACCGTTGATCGGGGACGCGGCGGTCACCGTGGTCTCGCCGGACGTCGGCGGCGTCAAGCGCGCCGAGTCGTTCCGCCGCGCCCTGGCCGCGGCAACCGGGAGGGAGCCGACTTCGGGATTCATGGAAAAGCACCGAAGCAGCGGCGCGATCTCGGGCGAGACCCTGGTCGGCGACGTACGCGGCCGCACCGTCATCGTCTACGACGACCTGATCAGCACTGGCACGACGATGCAGAGGGCCGTCCAGGCCTGCCGCGACGGTGGCGCCCTGAAGATCCACGCTGCCGCCACCCACGGCCTCTTCATCGGCAAGGCCGGCGAGATGATTGCCGATCCCCTGTTCGACAGCGGCGTCGTGACCGATACCGTGCCGCCGTTCCGCCTGGAGCGAAGCCCCGCCCTGAAGAAGCTGACGGTGCTGGATTCCAGCGGCCTGATCGCGGACTTGATCCGCGCCGAGCGACCGGGCGCGTAGCCCCCGGCCAAGAAAAAGCGGCGCGGGCCAGGGGACCCGCGCCGTCGCTGCAAGCCGGCCGAACCAGGCCGGTCGAGACTAGAAGTCGAAATTGTTGATGTTGTCCTTGGTGAAGGTGGTCGGCGCGCCGAGCAAGACCTCGCTGCCGTTGATGATCTGCAGCTCGCCGAGCTTGCCGGCCTTGACCGAGGTGGCACCGGGCTTGAGGTCGCCATCGACCGCGGCACGCAGCACGTACATCGCCGCATAGCCGAGGTCGACCGGGTTCCAGAGCACCACCGACTTCACGCAGTCCTTGGCGACGTAGGGCTTCATCGCGTTCGGCGTCGCGAGGCCGACCACCGCGATCTTGCCGCACTTGCCGGCCTGGGTGACGGCCTCGGCCGAGGCCGGGGTCGCGACACTGGTCATGCCGAAGATGCCCTTCAAGTCGTCGCCGTACTTGTTGATCAGCGTGGTCGCCTGGTTGAAGGAGAGCTGGTTGTCCTCCTGTGCTTCCACGGTCTCCAGCCACTTCATCTTCGGATGGCACTTCGCCTGATAGGCCGCCATCTCGGAGATCCAGCGCGCCTGGTTCGGCGTGGTGAAGGTCGAGGTGACGATGGCGAAGGCGCCGTCCTCGCCGATCTCCTTCGCCATGTCGTCCACCATGGCCTTGCCGATGCCGTTGAACTGCGCCTGGTTGACGAACCATTCGCGGGCGTCGGGCTGCGAGTTGGCGTCGTAGCCGACGACGTGGATACCCTTCGACAGTGCCTTCTTCAGCACCGGTGCGATCGCGACGGGGTCGTTGGCGGCGAAGAGGATGCCGTTGACCCCGCTGGTGATGTAGTTGTCGATGAAGGAGATCTGCTGGTCGATATTGGCCTGGGTCGGCCCGTCGGTCTTGGCATCGACATTGCCGAGCTCCTTCGCGGCGTCGGCGATACCCTTGGACGTGGCGTTGAAGTAGCCGATGCCGATCAGCTTCGGCACGTCGACCACGGTGATCTTCTTGCCCTTGAGATCCGGCGCGCCGGTCGGTTGGCCGCCGTCATACTTGGTGGCGGCAGCGCCGCCCCCGCCGCTGTTGTCGCAGGCGAGCGGGCTGGTCGGCAGGCTGTCGCCGCCGGTCCAGGCCGAATCCGCCATGGCCGCAGTCCCCGTCCCGAGGCCGAGGCCCAGCCCCATGGTCAGCCCCAGTGCCGTCAGTAGCAAGGTCTTACGCATCGCTTCCTCCTCATGTTCGGCGTGGATTGTTGGCACGGCGCGCCACGCCCCCTTTTGCCTTCCGCTTCAGCCGTCGCCGTTCCGACTCAAAAGATTTCCGATCAGGATCGCCGCGATCAGCACCGCGCCGATCACCACGATGGTGCCGTCGCCCTTCACGCCGGCGAGAGCAAGGCCGTTCTTCAGTGCCTGCATCAGGATAAGGCCGAGCGCCGTGCCGACGATGGTGCCGCGGCCGCCGAAGATCGACGTGCCGCCGAGCACGACCGCGGTGATCACGTCGAGCTCGAGGCCGGTCCCCATGTCGGAGCGCGTGGTCGAGACCCGCGAGACGAAGATCACGGCGGCGAGTCCGGAGATGAGACCCGACATGCCGTAGATGGTCAGCTTTGCGCGGTCGACCTTGAGGCCGGAGAAGCGCGCGGCCACCTCGTTGGCGCCGATCGCATAGGTCGTGCGGCCGAAGGTGGTGAAGCCGAGCACGAAGGCGGCGGCAATGAGGAGGACGATCAGCAGCCAGAGCTGGGTCGGGACACCGAGCACGTCGCCCTGCCCCAGCACGAAGAACCAGTCGGGATAGCCGCGGACCGAGCGCGCCTGGGCAATGCCTTCGGCAAGGCCGCGATAGAGTGCCAGGGTCGCCAGGGTCGCGATCAGCGGCGGCACCTTGAAACGGGTGATGATGAGGCCGTTGCCAAGCCCGGCAATCCCGCCCACCAGCACCGCCGCCAGCATCGCCAAGGGAAGCGGCAGGCCGATCTTCTGCCAGAACACGCCGAGGAGGATGCAGCAGAGACCGAAGATGGACCCGACAGAGAGGTCGATCCCGCCGGTCACGATCACGAAGGTCATGGGCAGCGCGACCAGCCCGACCTCGGTCATGAGGCGGCCCTGGTTCAGGAGATTGTCGCCGGTGAAGAAGCGGTCTGACTGTCCGGCCAGCACCGCCAGTGCTGCGACCAACAACAGGCCGAGAATCGCTTCATGGCGCAGGATACGGTCGAGGGCGAGGGCGGCCATCTTAGATCCTCCCCTAGATCCGGCGGCGGCGCGCCATGTCGGCCAGCACCGTCGCCAGGATCATCAGGCCCTGGACCGCGCGCAGCCAGTAGGCGGAGACGTTGAGGAAGACGAGGGACGAGCCGATGGTGGCGAACAGGATCGCCGCCAGGGTCGAGCCGATCACCGTGCCGGTGCCGCCGAGGATGCTGACCCCGCCCACCACCGAGGCGGTAATGACGGTCAATTCCAGGTTGGGCGGCACGGTCGATTGGATCACCTGGAGCTGGGTCGCGAACAGGACCGCGGCGATACCGGCGAAGAAGCCGTGGATGGTGAAGACCGCGACGATCGAGGGCGCGATCCGGATGCCCGTGACCCGGGCCGCCTCCGGATTGCCGCCGATTGCGTAGATCGTGCGGCCGAAGCGCGCGTGGCGCATCCAGAGCGCCGCGGCGACGGTCAGAATCACCATGAGATAGACCGAGGACGGGACGCCGTGCCAGCGGAACTGGGCTATGAGATAGTCCGGCGGCAGGTTGGTGATCCAGGCCCCGCCGGTGGCGCTGATGAGCCCGCCTTTCAGGATCGAGAGCATGCCCAGCGTGACCACGATCGAGGGGATCCGCACATAGGCGACGAGGACGCCGACGACGGCGTTGATCCCTATGCCGATGACGAGCGGCGCAAGCCAGCAGAGCAGGATCGGATAGCCGCTGACCGCCATCGTGCCAGAGATGGTGGCGAGCACGCCGATCAGCGAGCCAACCGAAACGTCGATGTTGCCGGAGATGATCACCATCGACATGCCGATCGCGGCGATGGCGATGTAGGCATTGCCGACGAAGATGCTGGTCACGTTGGTGACGCTGAGGAAGCGCGGATTGTAGAGCCCGACGCCGACGAAGAGGACGATGAGCACGCCGAGGATCACCAGCTCCTGGCCGTAGGATTCCAGGATCGAGCGCCAGCTCCGCGGCGGCACCGGACGGGCGAGGGCTGCGACCTCCAGCGTCATTGCGCCGCCGCTCCCTTGGATGTCAGAGGGGCGGATTCCAGGCTCTGGCCGGTCTTGGCCGCAGTCATCGCCGCACCCACCGCGTCGGGGGTCGCCTCCTTGCGGTCGAACGTGCCGACGATGCGGCCGCCGCGCATGACGAGGACGCGGTCGCTCATGCCGAGCACCTCAGGGAGCTCGCTGGAGATCATCAGCACCGCGAGGCCCTGGGCGGCGAGCCGGGACATCAGGGCGTGGATCTCCGCCTTGGCGCCGACATCGATGCCGCGGGTGGGCTCGTCCATGATGAGGACCCGCGGCTCGGCGGCGATCCATTTCGCCAGCACGACCTTCTGCTGGTTGCCGCCGGACAATTGGCGCACGCGCTGCTCCGGCCCGCGGGTGCGGATGCCGAAGCGCTGGATCGCGTCCTTGGCCAGCGCCGCTTCCTTGCCGCGATCGACCACCAGCGCCTTGGCGAGGCGATCGATGATGGCGAGCGAGACGTTCTCGCGGATGGTCTGCGGCCGGATCAGGCCCTGGAGGCCGCGATCCTCCGGCACATAGGCGATGCCGAGTCGCCGCGCATCGTCCGGGCTCTTGATCGTCACCGGCTTGCCATCAATCCGAATCTCGCCGGCGGTGGCCGGCGTGATACCGAAGATGGTGAGGGCGAGCTCGGTCCGCCCGGAGCCGATCAGCCCGGCAATGCCCAGGATCTCTCCGGCCCGCAGGCTGAAGCTGATATCCTTTACGACATCGCGATAGCCGAGATTGGCGACCTCGAGCACCGTGGCACCCGGCGCGGCCTCGGTCTTCGGGAAGAGGTGGTCGATGGCGCGGCCGACCATCATGGAGACGAGGTCGCCCTCGGTCACCTCGGCGATCGGCCGGGTGCCGATATAGGCGCCGTCGCGCAGCACGGTGACGCGATCGGCGAGGGCGAAGATCTCCGGCAGGCGATGCGACACGTAGATGATGCCGACGCCGCGGTCGCGCAGGCGCCGGACGATATCCATCAGGCGATGGGCGTCGGCGTCGGCGAGCGCCGCCGTCGGCTCGTCCATGATGACGAGCTTCGCGTCATGGGAGAGCGCCTTGGCGATCTCGACCCTTTGGCGGTTGGCGACCGAGAGCTTTCCGACCAGGGCATCGACGTCGAGATCGGGACTGTCGAGGGAATCGAGCAGCGCCCGCGCCCCGGCGCGCATCGCCGGCCAGTCGAGCGTGCCCCAGCGCGTCTTCGGCGCATGGCCGAGATAGATGTTCTCCGCGACCGTGAGGTCGGGAAAGAGCAGCAGCTCCTGATAGACCGTGGCGATCCCCGCGGCGGCGGCCTCGCGCGGCGAGGCGAATCTCACTTGTTTGCCGTCGAGCCTGACCTCGCCCTCGTCGGCGGGGATGACGCCGGCAATGATCTTCACCAAGGTCGACTTGCCGGCGCCGTTCTCGCCCAGGAGCGCATGCACCTCGCCGGCGCGGACGTCGAAACCGATCTCCTTCAAGACCTTGATCGGGCCGAAGGACTTGACGATGCCGGAGAGCTCCAGGAGCGCGCTCATGCCGGCAGCGCCTCGCGCCAGGTCCGGCGATAGCCGGGGAGCGGGAGGTCGTAGGGCTCGACCGTCGCCAGTTCCTCCGGAATGCGTTCGCCGGCGAGCGTCGCGGCGCCGCTGACCGTGCCGGTCGCGTCGCTGGAGACCAGGACCGGGGCCGGCTGCCGCAGCGATGCCAGCGCGCCGAGATAGGCCTGGTTGCCGATGAGACTGCCCTCGACGATCACCGGGCCCTTGGCTTTCAGGAGCTCGAAGCAATAGTCGGTCATCAGCGCCAGATAGAGGCTGGCGCGGGCCACCGCCTGCTCGTCGGAATCCGGCACGATGCCCCGCGGCCCGCCGTGCTTGCGGCCGTCGAACGGCCCGCCGTCGTCGCCGAGCGGCGGCACCAGGATCTGCCCCTGCTCCACCACCATGGAAACAGCATCGAGGTTGGTGATGGCGCCGTTCAGGCCCTCGGTCAGCCGCGCGAACTCGCGACCGCCCATGAAGTTGCAGCAGGGCACCGGCGAGCCGAGGGCATCCACGTTGACCAGGCAGTTCCGGTTCTCCGGCAGGCCCTTCGGATCGGCGCCCGCCGCCATGCAGACGACCCAGGTGCCGGTCGAGGCAACGGCAAATGGCATCGGCCGCGCCAGCCGATGCCGCAGGAAGGAGGCGCTGCTGTCGTGAATGCCGACCCTGACCCGGCAATCGGCGGGAAGGCCGGTCTCGCGCTGCACCGAGGGGAGAATCGGGCCCAGCACGTCGTCGCCCTTCAGCAGCGGCGGGAAGAGATCGCGCCAGCCCATGCGATCGACGAAGCTGCTGAAGGTCCCCGCCTCCGGCCGCCAGAAGCCGGTGTGGCAGGCGAGCGAGGTGATCTCGCTGCTGGGGACGCCGCTCAGGCGGAAGCTCCAGTATTGCGGATGGCCGAAGATGTATTTCGTCCGGGCGAAGGCCTCGGGG
>DATKNM010000506.1:0-29386 GCA_035541335.1 Binatia bacterium | reverse complement strand
ATGTTCATCCCGAAGGGCGGCGCGGTCGAAGCCAAGGGCGTCGACGGCAAGGCGCGGCGCTGGAACTGGGACGAGACCCTGTTCTGGAACGTCTACTACGTGAAGGGCGCCTTCCTCGATGCCGACAAGGCCTTCGAGGTGTTGAGCGGCATGCGCACCCTGCCGCTCCGGGTGTTGGAGAAGAGCGTCAACACGCTGGTTCTCGCGCAGGCGCTCAGCATGCATCCCGGCATCACGGTCAACTGCTCCTGCATCGAGGGCAACCCCAACTGGGAGATGCGCGAGAAGCATCTCTTCCTCGGCCTGCCCCCGGCGCTCTTCACCATCGACTTCGAGCCGAAAGAAGGCGCGCCGTTCAAGGTCGGCCGACAGCATGTGAAGAAGCTGTTCGACTGCCTGGAGCCGGCCTTCGGCCTGCAGGTGAGCCTCGGCCAGACCGGCACGATCGTGCTCTGCCCGGCGCTGACCAGCCATTCCGAGCTCTCCGACGCGGCACTCAAGGAGGCCGGGATCGCGCCGACCACGATCCGCATCTCGGTCGGCGACGAGGATCCCCGCGGGTTGATCGCACATCTGATGAAGGCGGCGGAGCTGGCGATCGAGCCGGACAATCCCGGCTTCGTCGTCGCCTTCCCCAAGGGCGCCGAGATCGACCGGCTCTATTGCGAAACCTATGTCGACGTCCACCGCCGCTATGCCGAGGCGCGGCCGGGATTCGAGGAGCTGCTGAAGTAGGATCAGCGCCTGCTGACGACTTCCTGCCGTACCTGCGGGGGAGACGCCGCGTCTTCCGGCCAGCGCGGTCCCGCCGCCTCGGCGAGCTTCGCGGCAGTGCCCTCTTTGACGCTCAGCTTGCCCACGGCCGGATCACCGAAGGTCAGCTCCACCAGGGTCCAGAACATGACCGTCTTACGTGCGAGCGTGATGCTCTCCCAGGGCACGAGGAAGTCGCGGGAGAACGGCCCGAGCATTCGCATCATGCCGACCCGCAAGCCGGAGGGGCAGACGCTGAGGGTGAGGACGTGATCCAGATTGACGCCGCCGCCCATGCGGCCGGACTGGCCGCGCAAGCGGAGGATCGGCGTCTCGTCCCGGTCCGGGAAGGCGACCGCCAACCGGTACCAGCCGGAGATCACCCCCAGCAACGACGTAATTCCGAACCACAGCCCCACGAGGAAGAGCGGCAGGACGATCGGCAGGATCCAGACGAGTTGCTGCGGGTCCACGGGAGCCCCTTGGCGCGGATGACGCCGTCGCCGATGCTAGGCCACTTACAGGCCCTTGCCTATCGGGTCCTCTCTCGAAAGAGAAAACCCGGCTGCCGGGCCCTCTTGGATCCAGGGCGCGCAGCCGGGTTTTCCGGATTGGTCCGGCGTCGCGGGCCGTCTGGGAGCGCGGTCCGCGACGCCGGTCGTCGCCCCTCTTACTGCACGGTCTCGCCGTGCAGCCCGAGGTCGAGACCATCCCGTTCGACATCCTCCGAGACCCGGAGGCCGACGATCATGTCCACCACCTTCAAAATGATGGCGCTGCCGACGCCGGACCAGACCAGGGTCACGAGGACGCCTTCGACCTGGGTCCAGACCTGGCCGGCATTGCCCTGCAGCAGGCCGACCGCGGCGTCGCCGCCGACCGCCTTGTCGGCGAAGACGCCGGTCAGGATCGCGCCGAGGATGCCGCCAACACAGTGGACGCCGAAGGCATCGAGCGCGTCGTCATAGCCGAGAACATGCTTCAGCGCGGTCGCCGAGAAGAAGCAGACCACCCCCGCCGCGATGCCGATGATGAGCGCGCCGGTCGGGTTGACGAAGCCCGAGGCCGGGGTGATCGCCACGAGGCCGGCGACGGCGCCCGAGATGATGCCGAGCACCGAGGGCTTCTTCTTGGTCATCCATTCGGTGAACATCCAGGCAAGGCCCGCGGCGGCGGTGGCGATCTGGGTCACCGTCATCGCCATGCCGGCGCGCGAACCCGAAGTGACCGCGGAACCCGCGTTGAAGCCGAACCAGCCGACCCAGAGCAGGCTGGCGCCGATCAGGCTCAGCACCAGGTTGTGCGGCGGCATGGGGGACTTCGGATAGCCCATGCGCTTGCCGAGGATGAGGCAGGAGACGAGGCCCGCGATGCCGGCGTTGATGTGGACGACGGTGCCGCCGGCGAAGTCGAGGATGCCCGCCTTGAACATGTAGCCGGTCGGCTGCCACATGATGTGGGCGATGGGCGAATAGACCAGGATCGACCACAGCGTCATGAAGAGGCACATGGCGCTGAACTTCATGCGATCGGCGAAAGAACCGGCGATCAGCGCCGGGGTGATGATGGCGAAGGTCATCTGGAAGCACATGAAGACCGATTCCGGGATCGTCCCAGCGAGGCCGTTCACGGCGTTGATGTCCATGCCGGAGAGGAAGAAGCGCGACATGCCGCCGATGATCGAGTTGCCGTCGGTGAAGGCCAACGTGTAGCCGACGATCATCCAGATCACGGTGACGAGGCAGGTGATGGCGAAGGACTGCATCACCGTCGCCAGCACGTTCATCTTGCGGACCATGCCGCCGTAGAACAGCGCCAGGCCCGGCACCGTCATCATCAGCACCAGGGCGGTGGAGGTCAGCATCCAGGCGGTGTCGCCGCTGTCGAACTTCGGCGCCGCCGGAGCGGCGGGTGCCGCGGCCGGCGCCGCCGTGGTCGCATCCTGCGCGAAGGCCAGCGCGGGCAGCATCACCAAGCCCACCCCCAAGGCGGCCAGGGCCACCCGCGTCAAATCCATGTTGAGACCGATCCGTCTCGCAGCGCGACTCATGCCGCCCCTCCATTTTCTTTTTGCAGCGCAACAGTAAGAGCAACCGGCGTGCCAGTCGGAAAAATCAAGGAATCCAGCGGGCTTAGGGCCGGCGCCTTGAAAAGCTGCACAGCATTTGAGCAGCCTTGGAACACGTGACCAAAATCGAGGCAGCGAAGCGACAGGCCGATGACGAACCTCAGATGCGGCTCCATTCGGTGAGCGGTGGCAGGCCGGCGGCGAAGACCGCCTTGCGGCGCGGGAAGCCGCCCTTGAGCAGCAGAAAGTCGACGATCGCCTCGAGCCCGGTCCCGTCGCGGAGATTGGAGAACACCACCGGCTTCACCCCGCGCATGCGCGCCGCGTCGGCCGCCATCAGCTCAAGGTCGGCGCCGACATGGGGCGCGAGATCGATCTTGTTGATCACCAGGAGGTCGGAGCGGGTGATCCCCGGGCCGCCCTTCCGCGGGATCTTGTCGCCCGCGGAAACGTCGATCACATAGATCGTGAGATCGGCGAGCTCGGGCGAGAAGGTGGCGGAGAGATTGTCACCACCGGATTCCACGAACACAAACTCCAAGGCCGGGAAGCGTCGCGTCATCTGGTCGACGGCGGCAAGGTTGATCGAAGCATCCTCCCGGATCGCGGTGTGCGGGCAACCGCCGGTCTCGACCCCGAGGATGCGTTCCGGCGGCAGCACGCCGGACCGGGTCAGGAAGGCCGCGTCCTCGCTGGTGTAGATGTCGTTGGTGACGGCGGCGATATCATAGGATCCGGCGAGGCAGCGGCAGAGGCGCTCCAGCAGCGCGGTCTTGCCGGAGCCGACCGGGCCGCCGACGCCGACGCGAAGGGGAAGGGTTGCAAGCTCGGGTGCGATCATGAACGGAACAGCCTCGTGTATTGGGTTTCGTGACGGACGCTCATGAGATCGACCATGAGCGTTGCAGAGCCGATGTCCTCGAACGGCGTGAGCGCATATTGATCGACCCGCTCCGGCAATCGTTCACTCAACGTAGCGAGCGCCACGAGGCCGTCGCTCTGACCGATCGGCATGAGCCGCAGCGCGGCGGAGACCAGGTTGCCGAGGAACGCCTGCAGATAGGAGAGCATCGCCCAGCGCGCCGCGATGCCCGCGAGGGCAGCGGCCGCGCCGAAGCAGACCGCGTAGGTCGGCGTCCTCATCTCCTGGAGCTGCGGGGCCGATGCAATGTCGGGCCATCCGGCCCTCAGCGCCTTCAGGAAGGCGGCGCCCTGGGCGCCAGCCTCGAGTGCCAGCTCGGACGTGCCGCGGAAGGCTGCGGCAAAGGCCGTGAGTTCGTGGATGTCCTCGCCGGCCGTCACTTGACGATGCGCCTCGCGGATCAACAGCGCATCGTTGCGACCGGCGCCGAAGCGGAGGATCCCGTCGATCCAGCGCATGAGGTCCGCGCGGTCGCGCACGATCCCCGCCTCCACCGCGGCTTCGAGGCCATGGGAGTAGGCGTAGCCGCCGACCGGAAAGGCCGGCGAGAGCCAGGCCTGCAGCAGCAGCAGGCCGCGCTCGCCGCCATCGACCCCGAGGGCGGGAACGTCAATGCGCATGGCCGTGACCGACGATCGCGAGCGGACCGTAGGCGCCGCCCTCCGGCGCGAAGGGCGCCTCGATGCGCCGCACCTCGGCACCGAGCTGGCGGAGCATCGCCTCCAGTACGGAATCCACGACGATCCTCAGCCGGAAGCCATCGACGATCTCGGCCGGCACATGGCGGTTGCCGATATGCCAGGCGAGCCGGGCGAGATGCTGGGCGTTCACCGCCTTGGCCTCGACCAGCGGCTCCGGGCCGGCGACGACCCGCAGCCATCCGCCCTCCTCCAGCATCAGCCCGTCGCCGTCCGAGAGTCGCACGGCCCGGGGGAGGTTCAAGAGGAACGGCGCTCCGCCGTCATCCGCCATCTGGATGCGGCGCCGGCAGCGCTCAGCGTAGCTCAAGGTCACGGTTGCGGTCGCCTCGGCCTGCGGCCATTCGCCGGCGCGGTGCCATTGGCTGGCGGTGCGCATGCCGCCGCCTCAGAAGAGGAAATAGCGCTGCGCCATCGGCAGCACGGTGGCGGGTTCGCAGACCAGCAGCGCGCCGTCGGCGCGGACCTCGTAGGTCTCGGGGTCGACCTCGATCTTGGGCATCGCGTCGTTGAGGCGCATGTCGCGCTTCATCACCGTGCGGGTGCCGGAGACCGCGATCAGATCGCGCTTCAGATCGAGCCGGTCGCCGATCCCGTCCGCGATCGCCGCAGCGCTGACGAAGGTGACGGCGCTGGCCGCGCGGGCACGACCGAAACCAGCGAACATCGGGCGGTAGTGCACCGGCTCCGGCGTCGGGATGGAAGCGTTAGGATCGCCCATCGGCGCCGCGGCGATCATGCCGCATTTCAGGACGAGGTCCGGCTTCACGCCGAAGAAGGCCGGCTTCCAGAGCACGAGGTCGGCGAGCTTGCCGACCTCGACCGAGCCGACGGAGCCGGCCATGCCCGCGGCCAGCGCCGGGTTGATCGTGTACTTGGCGACGTAGCGCTTCACCCGGGCATTGTCGTTCTCGGCGCCGTCGCCGGAGAGACTCCCGCGCTGGGTTTTCATCTTATGCGCGGTCTGCCAGGTGCGGATGATCACCTCGCCGACCCGGCCCATGGCCTGGCTGTCCGAGGACATCATGCTGATGGCGCCGAGATCGTGCAGGATGTCCTCCGCAGCGATGGTCTCGCGGCGGATCCGGCTCTCGGCGAAGGCGACGTCTTCCGGAATCCGCGGATCGAGGTGATGGCACACCATCAGCATGTCGAGATGCTCGTCGAGCGTGTTGACGGTGAAGGGCCGCGTCGGGTTCGTGGAGGACGGCAGCACGTTCGGGAGGCCGCAGACCTTGATGATGTCCGGGGCATGCCCGCCGCCCGCACCTTCGGTGTGGAAGGCGTGGATCACCCGGTCCTTGAAGGCGGCAATGGTGCGCTCGACGAAGCCCGATTCATTCAAGGTATCGGTGTGGATTGCGACCTGCACGTCCATCTCGTCCGCCACCGAAAGGCAGCAGTCGATCGCGGCCGGCGTCGTGCCCCAATCCTCATGCAGCTTCAACCCGCAAGCTCCGGCCTTCACCTGCTCGCGCAAGGCCGCGGGGAGCGAGGCATTGCCCTTGCCGAGGAGGCCGATATTGACCGGCAACCCTTCGGCCGCCTGCAGCATCCTGGCGATGTGCCAGGGGCCGGGCGTGCAGGTCGTGGCATTGGTGCCTTCCGCCGGTCCCGTGCCGCCGCCGATCAGGGTGGTGACGCCGGAATAGAGCGCCTCCCAGGCCTGCTGCGGCGAGATCATGTGGATGTGGGAGTCGACGCCGCCCGCGGTCAGGATGCGGCCCTCACCGGCGATGATCTCCGTCCCTGGCCCGGTGACGATGGTGACGCCGGGCTGGGTATCGGGATTGCCGGCCTTGGCGATCCCGGCGATGCGGCCGTCCTTCAGGCCGATATCGGCCTTCACGATGCCCCAGTAGTCGATGATGAGGGCATTGGTGATCACGGTATCGACGGCGCCCTCGGCGCGGCTGCGCTGCGACTGGCCCATCCCATCCCGGATCACCTTGCCGCCGCCGAACTTCACCTCCTCGCCGTAGATCGCGAAGTCCTTCTCCACCTCGACGATGAGGTCGGTGTCGGCGAGCCGGACCCGGTCGCCGACCGTCGGCCCGTAGGTCAGCGCATAGGTCTCGCGATCCATCCGATAGGCCATGGGGTCAGCCCTCTAGCCTGCCGGCGATCCTGCCGGCGAAACCGTGGATGACGCGGTCGCCAGCGATCTTCACCAGGGTGACGATCCGCGACTGACCGGGCTCGAAACGCACCGCCGAGCCTGCTGGAATGTCGAGCCGGAAGCCGCGGGCCTTCGCGCGGTCGAACTCCAAGGCCTCGTTGGTCTCGAAGAAATGATAGTGGCTGCCGACCTGGATCGGCCGGTCGCCGGCATTGGCGACGGTGACGCGGACGGTGTCGCGGTCCTGGTTGAGAACCGTCTCGCCGGCCAGGACCATGAGCTCGCCTGGGATCATCGCATGCCTCTCAGCGGATCGGATGATGGACGGTGACGAGCTTGACACCGTCCGGAAAGGTCGCCTCGACCTGGATCTCGTGGATCATCTCGGGGATGCCCTCCATCACCTGGTCGCGCCGCAGCACCGCGGCGCCGTCGCGCATCAGCTCGGCGACGCTGCGGCCGTCGCGGGCGCCCTCGACCACCGTGTCGGCGATGAGCGCGATCGCTTCCGGATGGTTGAGCTTGCAGCCGCGCTCCAGACGCCGGCGCGCCACCATTGCCGCCATGGCAATCAGCAACTTGTCCTTCTCGCGTTCGGTCAGGCGCATGGCGATTTCTCAGTGATGCCAAAAGGCCGGCAGGCGCGCCGCGAGGCCGCGCGCGTCGGCGCGGAGCGCGGTCCAGGCCGCGGCGAAATGAGGCCGGATGTGCAACGCGTCCGGCGCCAGCCATCGCGCCACGAGCACGTCGCGGACCAGCGTCGCGCCGAAGCGCACTCCAGGCGGCGCCTCCTCGGCCATATCGCGAAGCAATGCGAGGCGGCCGGAAACTCCAGGGCCGGCATAGACCAGCATCGCCGCGGCTCCGATGCCGCGCAGTGCCGCCGGATGATCCAACGCTTCCGTAAGCTGCCGGTCCGCCAGATGGAAGGAATCAGCCCACTTAGGCTTGCCGTCGCGCACGACGGCCCAGGCGTCATGCACCAGGCCGGAGGTCATGCGCTCGCCACGGGCGGCGCGGCCGAAGACCAGGATCTCGCCGGCGAGGATCGCGGCCTCGGCATCGAGATCGATGCGGGTGCGGCGGCGCATGCGCGCGCCGTCGAACAGAATGGTCTCCTGCGGCAGCCATTCCAGCCACCCCCCGGCCTCGACGGTGAGCGCGACCTCGATCCGGGTCTCGCCGCTGCCGGCGCGATAGAGCTTCTCGGCGGCCTGGGCGACCGCCATGGCGCCGGCGCCGGGGCCGATGTCGATCGCCGTCCGCATGCTGTCGCCGCCGGTGAAGCCGCCGCAGGTCGCCGTCAGCGCCGCGACCGGCACGTCCATGCCGCAAGTCTCCGGGAAGAGCGCGCGCAACGGCGCCGCCTGGTGCAACCGCGCCAGCCTCGTACTGTAGCGCGCACCAGCGGTCCCTCGGCGATCGAATGCCAGCTCCAAAGCCCCGTCCATGCACAGCCGCCCGCGCCAATGCTGCGCCGGCCGCCGCGGTGTGGGATGCGACGGCCGGCGCGCGACACATCAGCGGACGGATCCAATCCTCCGCAGTCGCAAGTCTCACCTGCAACCGCCGCCGTTCACCGGCGTGCGATTGATGAGTATGTCAGCAAGAAGAGTGCCAGCGCTGCAGTGAGCGGGATTTCAGCGGAGTCCGCTTGCGTCGACGGCAGAGGATGATGTGATTTTGAGCAGCGGAACTCCGGCTGCTCAAATCTTGATCTCAGTGCTCGGTCACGCCGCCCGGTCCGTTGAGCTTCGCCGCCAGAGCCCCGGAGAGAAACCGGTCGATGTCGCCGTCGAGCACACCCTGGGTGTCGCTGGTCTCCACGTCGGTGCGGAGGTCCTTCACCATCTGGTAGGGCTGCAGGACATAGGAGCGGATCTGGTGGCCCCAGCCGATGTCGGTCTTCTGTGCCTCGATCGCGGCGGAGGCTTCCTCGCGCTTCCTGAGCTCGAGTTCGTAGAGCCGCGCCTTCAGCATGTCCATCGCCATGGCGCGGTTGCGGTGCTGCGAGCGATCGGCCTGACAGGAGACGACGACGCCGGTCGGGATATGGGTGATGCGGATGGCGCTGTCGGTCTTGTTGATGTGCTGGCCGCCGGCACCGGAGGCGCGGAAGGTGTCGACCTTCAGGTCCTTGTCCAACACCTCGATGTTGATGTCGTCGTCGATCACCGGATAGACCCAGATCGAGGCGAACGAAGTCTGGCGCCGCGCATTGGCGTCGAAGGGCGAGATCCGCACCAGGCGGTGCACGCCGGATTCCGACTTCAGCCAGCCATAGGCGTTGAGCCCCTTGATCTCGATGGTCGAAGACTTGAGCCCGGCTTGCTCGCCCGGGCTCTCTTCCAACCATTCGACCTTGTAGCCGTGCTGCTCGGCCCAGCGCACATACATGCGGAGCAGCATCTCGGCCCAGTCCTGCGCCTCGGTGCCGCCGGCGCCGGCATGGACCTCGAGATAGCAGTCGTTGCGGTCGGCCTCGCCGGAGAGCAGCGATTCCAATTCGCGCTGAGCAGCGCGGGCCTTCAGGTCGGCGAGGCTGCGCTGCGCCTCATCGACCGAGGCGTCGTCGCCCTCGGCCTCGCCGAGCTCCGCCAAGGTCAGGGCATCGTCCAGCTCGCGCTCGAGGGCGCGGTATGCCGCGATGGAATCCGCGAGGTGAGTGCGCTCGCGCATGATCTTCTGGGCCTTCTCCGGCTTCTCCCAGAGCGCCGGATCCTCGGCAAGCGCGTTCAGTTCGTCTAGACGACGGAGAGCGTTGTCCCAGTCAAAGATGCCTCCTCAGCAGGGCAAGCGAGGACTTGATCTCGCTCGCCGTCTGCTCGATCTCAGCGCGCATGGTGGTATTCCATCCTTACGAAAAAGCGGCCGGAACATGCGGGAAACCGGCCCCGGCGTCAACCAAAGTGAGAATGCCGGCTAGTAGAGTCCCTGCGAGGAATCCGCGGGGGCGGTCGTCGCCGGCGCCGGTTGCTGGCTGGTCACCGCCGGCGCCGGAGCGGCGCCGTTATCCCCGCCCGAGGGCGGATTGTTGAGACCCTCAGCCGTGCTCGGGAGCGGCGGCGGCGACCCGTTGTCGCCGATCTGGCTCGCCGGCTGGCCGGGTTGGGCGGCATCGGGCTGCGTGCCGGCGGGTTGATTCGCCGGAGTGACCCCGTTGGGCGTGGTCGCCTGGCTTGGGTGATAGTCGGAGGGATTCGAGCTCTCGCCCGGCGCACCGGTGGCCTGGCCGGGGGCCTGATAGGTCAGCTGCGGCTGCTGGTCCGGCATGTCGAGGATGCTGGTGCCGTT
Organism: Binatia bacterium; assembly: GCA_035541335.1. Lineage (GTDB taxonomy): Bacteria > Pseudomonadota > Alphaproteobacteria > Dongiales > Dongiaceae > Dongia. Next base: position 19,532 of record DATKNM010000506.1, on the reverse strand, counting down.
GTCCTGCGGCACGGCATCGGTCGACTGCTGCTGGCCCTGGGCCTGGTTGTCCAGCGGGATCACGGAGCCATAGCCCGCATCCTGGCCGTACAAGCTGGTGCCTTCGACCACCTGCTGCGGCTGGCCGTTGGGCTCGGTGCCGGGGCGGAATGCTTCCCAGATCACCTTCTCGTCCCCGGGCTGGGCGCGCTGGCCGGTCTTGTAGTTGACCCGCACCAGGCGGATGCCGGGCGGGACGCGGAACGGCGTCGCCGGCTTGTCCTTCAGCGCCTCCATCATGAAGTCGCGGAAGATCGGCGCCGAGAGCGTGCCGCCGGTCGCCTTCTCGCCCAGCGAGCGCGGCTGGTCATAGCCGAGATAGACGCCGGCCGCGAGGTCGGGCGAGTAGCCGACAAACCAGACGTCGCGGCCGTCGTTGGTGGTGCCGGTCTTGCCGGCCAGCGGCTTGCCGACCGCCTTCACCGCGGTGCCGGTACCGCGCTGCACGACGCCTTCCATCAGCGAGACCATCTGGTAGGCGATGGCCGGGTCGAGCACCTGCGGCCGGTCGTCGGGCAGTTGCGGCGGCGGCTGGCCGTCATAGGCGATGCCCTGGCAGCCGTCGCACTTGCGCTGGTCGTGGCGATAGATGGTCCAGCCCTGGCCGTCCTGCACGCGGTCGATGAAAGTCGGCTCGATCTTCTTGCCGCCGTTCACGATCATCGAATAGGCGGAGACCATGCGAAGAACGGTGGTCTCGCCGGCGCCGATCGACATCGCCAGCGTCTGCTGCATGTTGTCGATCACGCCGAGGCGCCCCGCCATCTCGGCCACTTTTGCCATGCCGATGGTCTGGGCGACGCGGATGGTCATCAGGTTGCGCGAGTTCTCCAGGCCGAGCCTGAGCGTGGCCGGGCCGAAATACTCCTGCTTGAAATTCTCCGGCCGCCAGGGCGGCAGGCCCGGGCCCTGGTCGATCACCATCGGCGCATCGAGGATGATGGTCGATGGGGTGAAGCCGGATTCGAGCGCCGCCAGATAGACGACCGGCTTGAACGAGGAGCCCGGCTGGCGCATCGCCTGGGTCGCGCGGTTGAACTCGCTCTGCTGATAGGACCAGCCGCCGCTCATGGCGAGCACGCGCCCGGTGTGCGGGTCCATGGCGACGAAGGCGCCGCTCACCTCCGGCACCTGGCGCAGCGCATAGCTGCCGGCGGGATAGTCCTTGCCGTCCTTGTCCTTCTGCACGGCTTCGACGGCGACGATGTCGCCCGGCTTCAGCACATCGTCGCCGGTCTTCACCGCCGGGCCACGGCCGCCGTCGGGCAGCGCCTTCCTGGCCCAGGTCAGCTCCGCCATCGGGATCGTACCTTCGCCGCCGTCCTTGAGGCCGATCCTGGCGCCGTCCTTGTCGGCCGCGAGGACGATCGCCGCCTGCCATTGGTAGAGCCAGGGCATGCCCGGCAGGCCGGTCATGTCGCTATTCCAATCGCCGGTCAGCTCAACGTGCTTCAGCGGGCCGCGGTAGCCCTGGGTCCGGTCAAACGCCACCAGACCCCGGCGCAACGAGAGGTCGGCGATCTCCTGCAGCCGCGGATCGACGGTCGAGCGGACGGTGAGGCCTTTCTTGTAGAGCGCATCCTCGCCGAAGCGCTGGGCGAGCTCGCGGCGAACCTCCTCGGCGAAATAGTCGGCGGTCACGCGCTCGGTCTCGGCGCGGGTGTGGTCAACCAGCGGCTCTAGCTTGGCGGCGCTCGCCTCCTCGGCGGTAATGTCGCCGTTCTCCAGCATCCGGTCGATCACCCAGTCGCGCCGGTCCTTGGCCTGCACCGGGTTGCGCTTGATGTTGTAGTTGTTCGGCGCCTTCGGCAGCGACGCGAGATAGGCGGCCTCGCCGATGGTGAGCTCGTTCAGCGACTTGTTGAAGTAGTTGAGCGAGGCGGCGGCGACGCCGTAATTGCCGGAGCCGAGATAGATCTGATTGAGATAGAGCTCAAGGATGCGGTCCTTGGAGAAGGCCTTCTCGATGCGGAGGGCGAGGATCGCCTCCTTGATCTTGCGCCCGTAGGAGAGCTCGTTCGACAGCAGGAAGTTCTTGGTGACCTGCTGGGTGATCGTCGAGGCGCCGATCGGCCGCCGGTCGCGGCCGTAGTTCAGCAGGTTGATCCAGGCCGCCTTCAGCATGCTCGGCACGTCGATGCCGGGATGGCTATAGAAGCTCTTATCCTCGGCCGAGAGGAAGGCGTTGATCACGCGCTTCGGGATCGCGGTGATCGGTACGAAGACCCGGTTCTCGACCGCGTATTCGGCAAGCAGCCGGCCATCGCCGGCATAGACGCGGCTGACCACGGGCGGATCGTAGCTGGCGAGCTGGTAATAGTCCGGCAGGCCCTCGGAGTAATGGATATAGACCATCCAGCCGGCGATCGCGGCGAGGGTGCCGCCGATGAAGATGGCGCCGAGCAGGAACGAGATGATCCAGGGCAGGCGGAAACGCCGCCGGCGGCGCTCCTGCGGGGTCCGCCGCCGCGACTTCTTTCCCTTGGGTTCCTGGTGAAGCGGTTCTTCCGGGGGCGGCATCTGCGGCAAGGCAGGCGCGCTGGAATCATCGTCGAGGCGGATAGCCCGCAACGGGGGAAGTTCGTCGTTACTCATGCGCCTTTGTCTATCCTGCCCGATGCCGGAAGGCCAGCATCCCATAGAACACGGTGGGAGGCCGCCGGTTTCCGGTTCGAATAAGGCCAGGAGGTAGCCCGGGATCAAGGCAAATTTACGGCCGATCCGGCAAATTTGCGTGACGGACCCGGATGTTAGGGAGCGCGTTAGGGCGTGTTACCGCAACCTGACGGCCCGATTCCACACTCAGGTGCGGCGGATCATGTCGTGCCAGTCGAAGTAATCCTCGATGGCGCGGGTGATCGACCCGGCGAGCTGCTTCTGGTAGCCGGGATCGGTCAGCAGCCGCTCGTCGTCGGGGCTCGAGACATAGCCCATCTCCAGCAGGACAGACGGCACGTCGGGCGCCTTCAGGACCGCGAAGCCGGCGAAGCGGTGGCTGTTCTGCAGCATCATGGTGTCGTTGCGGAGATCGTTCACCAAGATGGTCGCGAAGCGCGAGGAAAGGTTGGTGGTCTCGCGCTGGGCGAGATCGATCAGGATGCCGGTGACGGTCTGGTTCTCCTGCGAGAGATCGACGCCGGCGATCACGTCGGACTTGTTCTCCTTCGCGGCCAAGGCCTCGGCTTCGGCGTCGGAAGCCTTGTCGGAGAGCGTGTAGACCGAGGCGCCACGGGCCTCGGTGCTGGAATTGGAATCCGCGTGCAGCGAGATGAAGAGGTCGGCGCCCTTGTCGCGCGCGATCTTGAAGCGGTCGCGCAGCGGGATGAAGATGTCCTTGTCGCGGGTCAGCACCACGCGGAAACGGCCGGTCGCCAGCAGCGTCTGTTGCAGCTGCTTCGCCACGGCGAGGGTGATGTTCTTCTCCTGGACATGGCTGCCGATCGCGCCGGGATCGATGCCGCCATGGCCCGGATCGATCACGATCAGCGGCTTCGGCGCCGGCGCTGCCGCCGGCAGCGGATCGGCCTTGGCCTTGGTCTTCGGCGCGTTCAGCGCCAGCGTGGTCTTGTCGGGCTTCGCGGCCTTCGACTTGGCGGACGCCGCATTGCCGTCGGCAAGCTTGTCGCCCGCTTTAATGTTCCCAGCCTTGTTGTCGCCGATCTTGGTGTCCGACGTGGCGGTGGCCGGCGACGCGATCGCCGGCGCGGCGGCGCCGGATGAGGCGAACAGGATCGCCTGCACACCGGCGCGATAGGCGGACTCATCGGTGGGACGCAGGTCGAGGGCGAGGCGGATCGGTTGCGATCCTTCGGCCGGCAGCAGACGTGCATCGGTCACCGCGGCCGGCGCCGCGAGATCGAGCACGATGCGCGAGGTGCCGGCCTTGAAGAGGCCATAGCGTAAGGCTGCAACCAGGCCGCGGCCCTGCAGCTTCCGCCCTTCCGGAACCTGCCACGCGACCTCGGAGAGATCGATGACGATGCGGTTGGGATCGGCCAGGGCGAAGACGCGATACTCGGCCTGATCCGAGAGGCTGAGCTCGACATGGGTCAGGTTCGGCTCGACGCCGAGCTTCGCGCCGGTGACCGCTGGCTTCGCTTCGGCAGGCGCTGCGATGGCCAGCAGCACGAGGAAAACTATCCCCGTCAGCCAGAGGAAAACCCGCCGCAGATCGCGCATTTAGTCCAAACTCCCGAGAGAAGACTCAAAGTATAGCCCTATAACTCCCTGTGAATCAAGAGAATCCTGACCCAGACACCGGCTCGTGATCGCCCGCGAAAATGCCTCTGGGATTGTCATTGTCACGGTTTACGCGGGTCACTATTCTGCCGGGGATTTGGTTAAGGAAACGCGCGACCGGCACTATGACCGGAGCCGCCTCCAAAGCCGGGTCTTGGCCGCTTCGGCTGAGGGATTGTCGCCGCAAGGCAAAGCAGCTCGACCTGCGGCATCCCGGGCGAAACGGCTTCAGTGGCGCCACCTGCGCGACCCGTGACGGGCTTCTTCCCGCCGGACCTCCGCACCGTGACGCTGTTCGCCACAGGTAGACATGAAACACACCTGGAATTCACCAACCCAATTTGCGCTGCCGCCTGCGGCCGCCCCGGTTGACACCCGAGGCGCAGCCTGGCGCGCGCTGGAGCATTTCACGCATGGCCAAAACAATGCTGATCGATGCCACCCACCCGGAGGAAACACGGGTCGCGGTGGTGGACGGAAAGAAACTTGAGGAATTCGACGTCGAAATAGCCGGTCGCCGGCCGCTCAAGGGAAACATCTATCTCGCCAAGGTCACGCGGGTCGAGCCGTCGCTCCAGGCCTGCTTCGTCGAGTACGGCGGCAACCGCCACGGCTTCCTGGCCTTCAGCGAAATCCATCCCGACTACTATCGGATTCCGATCGCCGACCGCGAGGCGCTGATCCGCGAGACGCAAGCGGCGCTGGACGACCATGAGCACGACCGCCGCGAGCGGCCACGCCGCGGCAAGTCCAGGCGCGCGGACGCCGATCAGGGTCAGCGCGAAGATGATCATCATGGCGATGAGCATCCGGAGAGCGATCATGGGCACCAGGCCCACGATCACGACGACCACGCCCATCACGACCATGAACCTGACGACCACGCCCATGAGGACCAGGTCGATCATGACGAGCACGCGTCTCACGACGACGACGTCTCCGTGGCGAGCGGCGAAACGCCGACCGAGGATCGGGCCTTTGAATCCGATCTCCCCGGGCCGGCGATCGGCACGCCGACCGAGGCCGAGCCTGCTCCTGCCATGTGGGAATCCGCCGACCCGGCGATGCCGCTGCTCTCGCACCAGGAGGTGCTGCGCCAGGATCTGAACGAGGACGGAACGCAGGGCGAAACGCTCGGGCATGAGGCAGGCGAGACCGATGCCGGCGCCCTCCCCGCCACCGGCGACGCCGACTTGCCGCCGCCGTCGCAGGGCGAGCTGGTTGAGGTGGCGGTCCCCGAAGAAGTCTTCGACACCGTCGGCGGCAGCGAGCCCGCGCGCGACGACGACCCGGAGGTCGATGAGGAGAACGCCCGCCGCCGCCGGCAGCGCGCCTTGCGCCGCTACAAGATCCAGGAAGTCATCAAGCGCCGGCAGATCCTGCTGGTGCAGGTGACCAAGGAGGAGCGCGGCAACAAGGGTGCGGCGCTCACCACCTACCTCTCGCTGGCCGGCCGCTATTGCGTGCTGATGCCGAACACCGATCGCGGCGGCGGCATCTCGCGCCGCATCACCAGCCTCAACGACCGCAAGCGCCTGAAGGGCATCGTCGACGACCTCGACGTTCCGGAAGGCATGGCGGTCATCGTGCGCACCGCAGGCAGCGAACGCAGCAAGCCGGAAGTGAAGCGCGACTTCGAATACCTGATGCGGCTCTGGGACGAGATCCGCGAGACCACGCTGAAGTCGTCCGCGCCGGCGCTGATCTATGAGGAAGCCAGCCTGATCAAGCGCTCGATCCGCGACCTCTACACTCGCGACATGGGCGACATCGTGGTGGCCGGCATCGAGGGCTACAAGCAGGCGAAGTCGTTCATGCGGATGCTGACGCCGAGCCACGCCAAGCGCGTCCAGCTCTATCGCGACGCATCGATCCCGCTGTTCCAGCGCTATCAGGTCGAGGCGCAGCTGGCGGCGATCCACAACCCGGTCGTCCATCTGCGCTCCGGCGGCTACATCGTCCTCAACCAGACCGAGGCGCTGGTCGCGATCGACGTCAACTCGGGCCGCGCCACCAAGGAGCGCAACATCGAGGAGACCGCGCTCAAGACCAACGCCGAGGCGGCGGAGGAGATCGCGCGCCAGCTCCGCCTGCGCGACCTTGCCGGCCTGATCGTGATCGATTTCATCGACATGGAGGAAGGCCGCAACAATGCGGCGGTCGAGCGGCGGATGAAGGAGTCGCTCCGGAACGATCGGGCGCGGATCCAGATCGGCCGGATCAGCTCGTTCGGCCTCCTGGAAATGTCGCGCCAGCGGCTGCATCCGAGCCTGCAGGAAGCCTCGACCGAGATCTGCCCGCATTGCCGCGGCTCGGGCCGGATCCGCTCGGTGGATTCGACCGCGCTCCACGTCCTCCGCATGGTGGAGGAGGAGATCACCAAGACCTTCAGCCCGGGCGTCTCGGTGTTCGCCCCGACGCCGGTGGCGCTCTACATCCTCAATCAAAAGCGGACCGCGCTCTCCCAGCTTGAGATGCGCCGCGGCGTCCGCATCTACATCAACGGCGACGACACCCTGACGCCGCCCGACTTCCGCCTGGATCGGATCAAGCAGCTGGCGCCGGGCGAGGAATTGCCGCCGGCGCCGGCGCCGGTCCCGCTGCCGGCCGACGCCGAGATCGATCTCGAGGAGGACGTGGTCGAGGAGGTCGACGAGGAAGCCGAAGCCGCGGCGGAAGCCGGAGCCGAGGTCGAAGGCGCAGCGACCGCCGAAGCAGGCGACGAAGAGCAAGGCGGCCGTGGCCGTCGGCGTCGCCGGCGGCGGCGCGGGCGCGGCGGCCGATTCAGCGCCGACGAGTTCACCGAATCCGCGGAGCGCAGCGGCGGCGAGGCGCCGGCCGTGACCGCCGATCTCACGGCTCCCGATCTTGCCCGGGGCGCGGAAGCACCGGCATCCGACGACGTGGGTTCAGCCGAGACCGGCGGGGCCGAGGAGTCGGAGGATGAGGGCGAGGAAGGTGCGGGAGCAGCCGGCGATGGCGATCCTTCGCGCCGCCGGCGTCGCCGCGGACGGCGCGGCGGGCGTCGGCGCTCGCGGCGCGGTCAAGAGCAGTCGGGTGAGCCCGGCGGCGCCGAGGGCTTCGAAACCGCCGGCGAGAACGGCGAAGGCTTCACTCCGGACACCGGCCTGAGCGGCGGCGAGCAGCCAGCCGTTCCGGAGGATTCCGAGGCGCTGCCGCCGCAATGGCGCCAGCCTGCGGCCCCGGCAGTGACAAGCTGGGACCACCCGGCCGAGCCTCGACCGGCGATCGAGCGGGCGAGCCTGCCGGCGGCGGAAGAGCCGGCGGCCGCACCCGTGGAATCCTCCTCCTCCCCGGTCACGATGATCGAGATCGGCGGGCCGGGCGGCGAAAGTGCGGCCCGGGCCGAAGGTTCCGAGGACAGCGCAAGCGAGCAGAGCCGGCGCCGCGGCTGGTGGCGACGGTTGATCGAATAGGACCACCCGCCGTCGCATCCGCATCATTGATGGACAACCATCGACGAACCGTAGCCGCGAGACGTTAGAATACGACCCCGGCTCCGGACGGCCACGGTGCGAAGCGCGCCTTGCGTGGCGCCCGGGCGGGATGAGGGCGAGCGGATGGCGAATGCGGCACCGGAGCAGAAGGAGCAACGGCGACGGCGGCGATGGCCGTCGGTCCTGCTCCTGGCGCTGCTGGTCCTGGTGGTCGCCGGCATCACGCTGCGCGAGCAGATCGCGGCCTGGGCGGCGACCGAGGCGCTGAAGATCCGGTACGGATTGCCGGCCCAGCTGAAGATCGACCAGATCGGACGCGACCAGGCGCGGATCGCCTCGATCTCGCTCGGCTCCGGCGCGCAGTTCACGGCCTCGGACATCACGCTGCAGTTCCATGCCGCCGAGATGCGCATCGACCGCATCGAGATCGGCCGGATCGAGATCCACGCGCGCTACGACGGCCACGAGCTCACCCTCGGCGAGCTCGATCCGATGCTGCGGGAACTGACCGCACCGGACGGCGGCAGCGACCCCGCACCCCTGCCCTCCATCATCCTGCACAAGATCGTCACCACCGTGGACACGCCTCTCGGCAGCTTGAGCGGCGACGGCATGGCGACCATCGACCAGGGTGTCATCTACAGCCAGTTCACCTTGAGCGAGCCGGAGCAACGCTCCGCCATTCACCTCGATCTCAATGCCGCGCTCAGCAACCAGTCGCCCCAGCCCCAGGGCAAGGTGACGGCGGACTTGAAGGCAAACTCGGCGCTGTGGGAGATCCTCGACCTGCCGCCGCCGGATGCAGGCACGCTGCAGCTCAGCGCGCAGCTCAAGGTGCCGACCACCGATGCGCCGAGCGGCATCCGCCTTGCGACCGGTTCGGTGATGTTCGCGTCCGACTGGACCATCACCGGGGGCGGCCTCTCCTGGGCGGGCCAGCCGGCTCCCATCGACCTGCAAGGCACCGGCCGCGCGGTCCTCTCGGAGCGCCGCCTGGAAGTTCCCAAGTTCGACTTGAAGACGACCGGCGGATGGTCGCCGGATTCCACCATCCATCTGCAGGGCTCGGCGCTTGCCGACCTCGCAGCCGGGCAATCCCCCACGGCCCCTTCGGTGCAGGCCACGATCGATCTCGCGGCGCAGACCAAGCAGGCGGCGTTCGGCTCGATCCAGGCGAAGGCGCCGACGCTCGATCTCGGCCTTCAGCTGCAATACGCCGACAACACGCTGCAGATCAGGCCGAGCCGCGACGGTTCGGTCAAGCTCGCCCAGGCGGCGATCGGACCAGCGCTCAAGTTCAACAAGCCGGTGACGCTGACGCTGAAGAAGACCGACGACAGCATGCTCAACCTGCCGATCCCGCCGATGAACGGCGATCCCATCGAGGGCACGATCACGCTCGGCATGCCAGGCGCGGAACTGACCCTGCCCTCGCTGCCGGCGCCGGTGCAGGTCTCAGTCCCGAGCGGCGTGCTCGCCTTCACCTATGAGCCCGACTCTCCCTTCCACTATTCCTTCGACGCGAAGAACGCCGCGGTCACGCTCGATCAGCCGGCCGCCGCGGTGAAGAACCTGGCGATCGGGCTCAAGGGCGATGGCGGCAAGCTCGACGTCAGCCTCAATTCGCCGACGGCCAACGGGCCCGGCAACCTCAGCCCGGGCACCCTGGACGGCAAGGCGACGCTCGACGGCAACAAGCTCTCCGCCAACGCAAAGTTCACCTCAATCGTCGCCAAGACGGCGCTCACGGCGAAGGGCGGCTACGACCTCGGCAGCGGCAAGGGCCGGTTCGACATCGAGCTGCCGCCGGTCGCCTTCGCGCCGGGCGGATTGCAGCCCGGCACGCTCCTTCCGGGCCTCAAGATCTGGACCGAGAACGTCACCGGGACGGTCGCCGCCAAGGGACCGATCCTGATCGACAAGGGCGATGTGACCTCGCAGATCGCAATCAACCTGCAGGGCCTGACCGGCAAGTTCGGGCCGATCAGCCTCCGGAATCTCAATTCGGTCGTGGAGGTCGATCGCATCTGGCCGCTCACCACCGCCGCCGATCAGATCGTGTCGATCGAGCTCGCCGATGTCGGCCTGCCGCTGACCAACGGCCTGATCCGGTTCAAGGTCGATGACGGCAGCAGCCTCTCGCTCGCCGAGAGTCGGCTGGAGATGATGAGCGGGCACGTGACCCTCGACCCGGTCACGCTGAAGCTCGGCGCGCCGGCACAGCAGATCCATCTGAATGTGGACAAGATCGCGGTCCATCGGCTGTTCGAGCTGTTTGCCGTGGCCGGCCTCGACGGCGACGGCATCCTCTCCGGCGAGATCCCCGTGACCCTGTTTCCGGCCGGGCTCGCGATCGACCATGCGAAGCTGGCGGCGGAGGCGCCGGGTCATCTCCGCTACGACCCGGCCCAGGCCCCGGCCGCGCTCGCCAATGCCGGCGGCAGCGTTAAGATGGCGCTCTCCGCCCTCTCCGACTTCCATTACGACAGGCTGGAAATTGATCTGGATCGCGCCGCCACGGGCGATACCGAGCTGGGCTTGCACATCGCCGGCCGCAATCCCAGCTTTTACAATGGTTACCCGGTGGAGTTCAATTTATCGGTCACCGGACGGCTGGACGAGGCGCTCCGCAAGGGCTTGGCCGGCTATCAAGTGCCGGATATGATCCGTGAGAGGCTGAAGTCGTTCAACCACTGAAGGGCCGCAGGGTGTCTTCCTCTCGAATTCCGGCGCAGGGCGCCGTCGTGTCTCTCCTTCCGGCGGCGCTGGTCCTGTGCTTCGGAATGGCGGCCTGCAACCCGACCGTGAAGGTCGAGGCGCCGGATAAACCGATCGTGATCAATCTCAACGTCAAGATCGAGCAGGAAGTGCGCGTCAAGGTCGATAAAGACGTAGAGAGCCTGGTGAACGACAATCCCAACCTGTTCTGAAGCTGACCCCGTTAGAGACAATGACCGATATCCGCACTCCACGTTCTTGGAATTCCTGGCTGAAGGCTGCCTTCGCCGCGCTGCTGCTGGCGGTGATGCTGCCATTGGCCGCCGCCCATGCCGATCCGCTGGACGATGCCCGTTCGGCCGGCCTGGTGGGCGAGCGTCCCGACGGCTATGTCGATGCGGTGACGCCGAGCCCGACGCCGCAGATCCAGCAGCTGATCAGCAACATCAACGCTCAGCGCCGCTCGGCCTATCAGACGCTGGCGGCGCAGAAGGGCGTGCCGGTCGAGGAAGTCGGCGCGCTCGCCGCCGAGAAGACCATCTCCCAGAGGCTGAAGCCCGGCTGGTACTACATGAACAGCGCCGGCCAATGGGTCAAGAAATAGGCGCACCCGCCTGAATGGCATCCCTGCCCGGCAACATCGACGAGGCCCAGGCGCTTCTCAAGGCCGGCAGCTACGTCGCCGACCGTAGCCTGGCGACCGCGGTGTTCCTGGCGCTGAAGCTCGGCCGCCCGCTGTTCCTCGAAGGCGAGGCCGGTGTCGGCAAGACCGAGATTGCCAAGGTGCTCGCCGAGACGCTCGGCCGCAATCTCGTCCGCCTGCAATGCTACGAGGGCCTCGACGTCGCTTCCGCGGTCTATGAGTGGAACTACGCGCGGCAGATGATCGAAATCCGCCTCGCCGAGGCGGCGCATGAGGAGAGCAAGGAGCGGCTCGCCGCCGACATCTTCTCCGAGCGGTTTCTCATCAAGCGGCCGCTGCTGCAGGCGCTGGAGCCCGACCCCAGGGGTGCCCCCGTGCTGCTGATCGACGAACTCGACCGCACCGACGAGCCGTTCGAGGCCTTCCTGCTGGAGCTGCTGTCGGATTTCCAGGTGACGATCCCGGAGATCGGCGCGGTGAAGGCTGCGGCGAAGCCGATCGTGGTCATCACCTCCAACCGCACCCGCGAGATCCACGATGCGCTGAAGCGCCGCTGCTTCTACTACTGGGTCGATTATCCCGACGCCGAGCGCGAGCTCGCGATCCTCCGCACCAAGGTGCCGGGCGCCGGGCTCGACCTCTCCAAGGAGGTCGTGGCCTTCGTGCAGAAGCTGCGGCAGCGCGATCTCTTCAAGCTGCCGGGCGTCGCCGAGACCATCGACTGGACCGACGCCCTGGTGCAACTCGACCAGGTGGCGCTCAGCACGGGCGCGATTGACAACAGCCTCGGCGCGCTCTTGAAGTACCAGGACGACATCGCGCGCATCCGCGGCAGCGAGGCGGCGGCGATCCTGGAGCAGGTCCGCGCCGAGATGACTTCGGCGGCGGCGACCAAGCTGCTGCAGCATTGACCGAGCCCACGGAAACCCGACACGCCGGCCGCAGCCGTTTCGCGCAGAACATCCTGCTGTTCGCCCGCACGCTCCGCGCGGCCGGCTTGCCGATCGGTCCCGGCAAGGTGATCGACGCCGTCGAGGCCGTGAAGGCGGCCGGCATCGGCACGCGCGACGACTTCTATTGGACCCTGCACGCGGTCTTCGTGGCGCGGTACGAGCAGCGTGAGATCTTCGACCAGGCGTTCCACATCTTCTGGAAGAACCCGCAATTCCTGCAGCGCATGATGTCGCTGCTGCTGCCGCAGCTACGGTATGATCAGCCCGCGGAGGATCGCGAGGAGATCGCAACCCGCCTCGCCGAAGCGCTGCAGGGCGAGCGCGCCGCCGACGCCTTCGCCGAGATGCCGGCGGACCAGGAAGAGGTCGAGATCGACGCGGTCATGACCTTCTCCGGCCGCGAGATCCTGCAGGAGATGGACTTCGAGAAGATGACCTCGGCGGAGCTTGCCGAGACCAGGAAGGCGATCGCCGCCCTGCGCCTGCCGATCATGGAAGTGCCGACCCGACGTTTCGCCCCGGCGAGCCGTGGCCGGCGGGTCGATATGCGTGCCACCCTGCGCGCCAGCCTGCGCAATGCCGGCTCGATCCCGCTCAAGCTGAAGTCGCCGAAGCTCCGGCATCCGCCGCTGGTGATCCTCTGCGACATCTCGGGCTCGATGAGCCGCTATTCGCGCATGGCGCTGCATTTCGTGCATGCGATCACCAACGACCGCGACCGGGTCCACACCTTCCTGTTCGGAACGCGCCTCACCAACATCACCCGCGACCTCCGCCACCGGGACGTCGATGTGGCCCTAGACCGGGTCGCCGCCCATGTGAAGGACTGGGCCGGCGGCACCCGGATCGGGCATTGCCTCCATGAATTCAACAGCAAATGGTCGCGCCGGGTGCTGGGCCAAGGCGCCGTCGTGCTGCTGATCACCGACGGGCTGGACCGGGAAGGCGTCGAAGGCCTCGAGGACGAGACCCAGCGGCTGCAGAAATCCTGCCGCCGGCTGATCTGGCTCAATCCCCTCTTGCGCTATGAGGCTTATCGGCCCCAGAGCCAGGGGGCGAAGGCGATGATCCGGCACGTTGACGATTTCCGCCCGATCCACAATCTTGAGAGCATGCAGGCGCTGGCCGATGCCCTGGGCAGGGCGTCCATGCGGGCCGAGCGTCCGGAACGGAACCCGAAGAGGGCGGCATGACCGAGGACGAAGAAGTGCTGAACGCCGCCGCCCAATGGCGCCGCGAAGGCAAGGGTGTGGCGATCGCCACGGTGACGGCGACCTGGGGTTCCTCGCCCCGGCCGACAGGCTCGCAGCTCGTGGTCTCGACCGACGGCAAGATGCTGGGCTCGGTCTCCGGCGGCTGCATCGAGGGCGCGGTCTTCAAGGAAGCGCAGGAGGTGATCGCCGACGGCAAGCCGCGCCTGCTCGATTTCGGCATCACCAACGAGCAGGCCTGGGAAGTCGGCCTCGCCTGCGGCGGCAAGCTGCAGGTCTATCTCGAGCGCGTGGACTGACATGAAGCGCGAGGTCCTGGAGCAGCTCCTGGAGCTGAAGGCGCGGAAGCAGCAGGTGGCGCTCGTCACCGAGCTCGCAACCGGCGCCCAGGACCTCTTCACGGATACGCATCGGGCGACCGGCCTCGGCCTCTCACCCGCCGCGGCCGAGCAGGTCGGGCTCGCCCTCCGCGAGGACCGCAACGGCGAGCTGGAGCTCGACGGGCGGCACTGCTTCGTCCAGGTGCACAATCCGGCGCCGCGCCTCATCATCATCGGTGCGGTGCATATCTCCCAGGCGCTGGCACCGATGGCGGCGATGGCCGGCTATGCGGTGACCGTGGTCGATCCCCGCCGCAGCTTCGCGACCGAGGACCGCTTCCCCGGCGTCACACTGAACGGCGACTGGCCCGACGAGGCGATGGAGCGGCTGAAGCCCGACGTGCGGACCGCCGTCGTCACCTTGACCCACGACCCCAAGCTCGACGATCCGGCGCTCTCGGCGGCCCTGCGCTCGCCCGCCTTCTATATCGGCGCCCTCGGCAGCAAGAAGACCCATGGCGCGCGCCTCGGCCGGCTGACCCGCGCCGGCTTCGGCGAGGGCGACCTCGCCCGCATCCATGGCCCCGCCGGACTCGACATCGGCGCCAAGTCTCCGGCGGAGATCGCGGTCTCGGTGCTGGCGCAGCTCACCGCGGCGCGGCGCAACCGGCAGAGCCAACGTCCGTCGGGCCAGCGTTCGCCTGAGCAAGCCTCGTGAACCGGCGATGATCTTCGCCGAGCTGCCGATCGCGGATTGCGCGGATACGATCCTGGTCCACACCCAGCGCTGGAACGGGCAGGCCTTCAAGAAAGGGCGCCGTCTCTCCAAGGAAGACGTCGCGCAGTTGCAATCGGCGGGCATCGACAGGCTGACGGTCGTGCGGTTGGAACCGGACGACGTCGCCGAAGACCGCGCGGCGCAAGAGCTGGCGGTGGCGCTGCTCGCGAACCATCTGCGGGTCGATCCCTCCTTCACCGGCCGCGCCAATCTCTATGCGGAGTGCGACGGTCTCTTCCTGCCCCAGGCGGCAGCAGTCGATCGGATCAACCGGGTCAGCGACGACATCACCCTCGCTACCCTTCCCGCCTACGCGCCGGTGACCAAGAGCCAGATGGTGGCCACGGTCAAGATCATCCCCTTCGCCGTGAAGCGCGCTGCGCTCGACCGCTGCCTCGCCGCGGCGCGCGAGGCCGCGGCGCTGGCGCTCTCACCCTATCGGCCACGCCGGGTGGCGCTGATCCAGACCGAGCTCTCCGGAATGAAGCCGAGCCTGTTCGAGAAGGCGGTCGGCGTGATGAACGAGCGCCTCGCCGCCTTCGGCAATCCGCCGGTCGCCGAGAGCCGCGCCGCCCATGCGGCCCCCGCGCTGGCCGATGCCATTCGGGCGGTGAAGAGCGCCGACCTCATCCTGGTGATGGGCGCCTCCGCGATCGCCGACCGCCACGACGTCATCCCGGCGGCGATCGAGGCCGCCGGCGGCGAAATCCGCCGCTTCGGCATGCCGGTCGATCCCGGCAACCTGCTGGTGCTGGGCGATCTCGCGGGGAAGCCGGTGATCGGGCTTCCCGGCTGCGCGCGCTCACCTAAGGTCAACGGCTTCGACTGGGTGTTGCAGCGGGTCATGGCGGACGTGCCGGTGGGACATGATGACATCGCCGCCATGGGTGTCGGCGGTCTACTCGGCGAGATCGCAAGCCGGCCGCAGCCCCGCGACCATCGGCTGGAGGAAACGCCGGCGGCGGGCGGCCCACGGATCGCCGCGCTCATTCTCGCCGCCGGGCAGTCGAGCCGCATGGGCCGCAACAAGCTGCTCCTGGAGCTCAAGGGCAAGCCGATCCTCTGCCATGCCGTCGATCACGTGCTGGCCGCGGGGCTCGCCGAGGTAATCGTGGTCTGCGGCCATCAGGCCGGCAAGGTGCGCACGGCACTCGGCGACCGGCCGGTGAAGGTGATCGAGGCGCGCGAGCATCGCCTCGGCATGAGCGCCTCCCTGAAGGCCGGCATCCGCGCGCTCGGCCCGAAGGTCGATGCCATCCTGGTGATGCTGGGCGACATGCCACAGGTTCCGCCGGGGCTGATACGGCGCCTGATCGCCGCCTATAATCCGCTCGAGGGCCGCGGCATCGTGGTGCCGACGGTCGAGGGCAAGCGCGGCAACCCGGTGCTGTTCGACCGTCGCTTCTTCCCGGAAATGCTGGAGCTCGAAGGCGATGTCGGGGCGCGGCACCTGATCGGCACCCATGACGACCAGGTGGCCGAGGTCGCGGTGGAGGATGCCGGCGTATTCGCCGATGTCGACACGCCGGAGGCCTATGACCGGCTGCTGGCGAAAGTGCCGCAATGAGAGTCCTACGATGACCGCCGATCTCTATCACGCCGAGCTGGTGACGCGCGCCCGGAAGGCCTTCGGCCAGGGGCGCCTGCCGCAGCCGGCGGCGAGCGTCACGGTCGACAACCCGCTCTGCGGCGATCGCGTGGTGCTCGACCTCATCCGCAGCGACGGCAAGGTCGCGGCGATCGGCCATGAGGTCAAAGGCTGCCTGCTCTGCGAGGCGGCGGCCGCCACCATCGCCGAGTTCGGCCGCGACCGCAGCCCGGCCGACTTGAAGGCGATGTCGGCCGCGATCCACGCCTTGATGAAGGACGGCACGCCGGCGCCCGCGCCGTTCGCGGCGCTTTCCGTTTTCACCCCGGTCCACGGTGCGAAGAGCCGCCGGGACTGCGTCCTGCTGCCGTTCGAGGCCCTGGGCAAGGCGCTCGAGGCCGCCTTTCGCGACACGGCCCCCCACGAAACGGCCTCCCGAGATACGGGCTCGTGATCCGGCGGAACTGGCGAATCCGCCTCGAACCGGCCTATAGTCGGGTCATGATTCTGAAATCCAAGCGGCCCGCTTCGGTGACCTGGTGAGCGAGGGCATCTTTCGGCGCGTGTTCCCGGCGGGAGCCACGATCTTCCACGAGGGCGACCTCGGCGACTACGCCTACATCGTCGAGCGCGGCCAGATCGAGATCTCGGTCGGCAGCGGCGACATGAAGGAGGTGCTCGCCGTGCTGGAGCCCGGTGAGCTGTTCGGCGAACTGGCGGCGCTCGACGGCTATGCCCGCTCCGCTAATGCGGTCGCTTTGACCGAGAGCGAGCTGATCCTTATCGGCCAGGACCAGATCCGGCACCGCATCAATTCCGGCGACGAGATCGTGGCACTGCTGCTCCGGTCGGTGCTGCGGTCGTACCGCGGCGACCGGCGCAACATCACCGGCTGGGCCGCGGCCGGCGCCGCGCCGCCGGAGACGCTCGGTCCCGGCCTGGCGCCCGGATATGCTCCCGGACCAGAACGGCATCGCCGCGCCGTCGCCAAGCTCCGGCTGGAGAACGAGCTCAAGGCGGCGCTGGCGCGGGACGAGTTCGAGCTCTATTTCCAGCCCTTGGTGCTGTTGGCGGGCGAGACCCTGGCCGGGTTCGAGGCGCTGATCCGCTGGAACAGCCCGCTGCGCGGCGCGGTCGGCCCGGACCAGTTCATCAAGCTCGCCGAGGAGGCCGGCCTCATCGTACCGATCGGCCATTGGGTGATCGGCGCCGCCGTGAAGCACCTCGCGGAGTTCCAGAAGGCAGCGGACCAGAAGGCAGCGACCCAGAAGGCAATAGCGCCCGGGCGCGAGCTCTTCGTCGCCATCAACGTCACCAAGCACTTCCTGCACGAGGCGCAGATCCTCGACGATCTCGCCGCCAATGTCGCCGCGTACGGCCTCCTGCCGAAGCAGATCAAGATCGAGCTCACCGAAAGCGTGCTGATCGACGACACGGAGGCGGCGATCGGTTGGATCAAGCGCTGCAAGCAGCTCGGCTTCCGGGTCTCGATCGACGATTTCGGCACCGGCTATTCCAGCCTCGGCTACCTGCACCGGCTCCCGGTCGATGAGCTGAAGATCGACAGGAGCTTCATCGAGACTATGACCAACAACCCGAGGAGCCTCGCGGTGGTGCGCGCCATCGTCGGCCTCGCCAAGGGCCTCGACCTCGAGGTGGTGGCGGAAGGCGTCGAGACCCGGGAGCAGGCCGAGGCGCTGCGCGGCCTCGGCTGCACCTACGGCCAGGGTTATTGCTTCTCCAAGCCGCTCCGCGCCGCCGACGCCATACTCGGCATCACCGGCGCCGTCACCAAGGCCCGCAGCGCCGGCTGAGCCTCCGCCCCGCTCCGCGGCGGCATGGCTTCGATGAATTCCATCGTCGTCCGAGCGAGGCCGTGATCCATCAGGTTGTTGTGGTTCGCCTCGGAGAGGAAGACACCCTGCTTCGGCTCGTTGGCGGCGGCGTAGAGCATGCGGCCGAACCGGACCGACGTGGTGCGGTCGAGCTCGCCGTGGACCAGCAGCAGCGGCATCCGCACCCGGGCGATCTTGCCGAGCGAGTTGAACTTGTCCTTCACCAGGAAGTCGAAGGCGAACAGCGGATAGCGCGCCCGGGCGGAGAGCACGATCGAGGCCAGCGGCGCCTCGAGCACCAGGGCGAGGGCCGGGAACTCCAGCGCTATCTCGATCGCGACCGCGGTGCCGAGGGATTCCCCGAACAGGACGATCTGCTCCGGCCGCACGTTGTGCGCGGCGAGGAAGGCGAGATTAGCGCGGGCGTCCGCATAGAGCCCAGGCTCGCTCGGCTGTCCGGGATTGCCGCCATAGCCGCGATAGCCCACCAGCAGCACGCCGTAGCCGGCGGCGAGGTAGTCCCGGATCCGCTCGGCGCGGCTGCCACGATGGCCGGCATTGCCGTGGAAGTAGACGATCACGCGCTGATCGGCACGCACCGCCGGCGCCCACCACGAATGCAGCGTCAGCCCATCCGAAGTGGCAATCGCGACCTCGGTCATCTGCTCGGTGAGGCCCGCGGCGGCGAGATCGGCGCGATCGATATCCGGCCGGAACACCAGCCGGCGCTGTCCGAGGAAGAGCAGAGCGAGGAGCCCGAGGTAGAGCAGCGCGACGATTGCGAGGATGCTGCCGATCATGGGGCCATCGGATCGAGCTTGGACCCGCCGGCAGCGGACCCGCCGTTGATCGATTGCGCGCGATAGCGATCGACGAAGCGGTTGTAGGCGTCCATGCCCTCGGTGCCGCACCAGAGCTTCTGCCCGCCCAGCCCGTGGTTGTCGTATTGCAGATCGGCGGCGATCGAACCGGCGACGCGCACGTCGTGGTGCGCCGCTTCGCTGATCGGCATCGCGCTCAGCAGCGCATCGCGTTCCAACACGAAACCGAGCGCCGACTCCTTGGTAAGGAGTCCGCAATATTCCAAGACACCCTCCTGGTAATAAACCTTGAACAGCTCCGGATGCGCTGCCCGCGCCTGGTCGTACTGGTCGGCAGCGGCGGGACCGGCCAGCCCCAGCAGGCCCGAGACCGCCAACACTTGGAGCGCCAGCGACAATGGACGCCATGACGAGCACAGCACGGGATAGCGCCCGTCCCACGCACTGGGTCGGCGCCGGAAACACTCTGGCTCAGTGGGGATCACATGCTCCACCACTACAGTTTGACATATCAGCCGCCAAGCCAGCAATCTGTGGGGTCGATCGACCTTGGGAAGCCGTCCAAGTAACGATTGTATAACGCCATCGCCCGCAAATGGCGCGGCTTTCAAATTCACACTCAAGCCCCGGGTCTTGCTTTTCGGCCCCCCAACGCCCATGCTGCTGGCTGGCAATTCAGCATTCACGGTCGGAATAACACGACCAATGTTGGAGGCCGGATACGCGACAGGGAGTAGAGTGAGCAAAATGACTGATCAAAGCCAGCACGGCGGCACCGAGCTCAGGGGGCGGATTAAGTGGTTCAATCCGGAAAAAGGCTTTGGGTTCGTTTCGCCGGCGGACGGCGCGCCTGATGTCTTCTTGCACATCTCCGCGCTGAAAGAGGCCGGTCTTCAGGACGCACCAGAAGGTTCCACGATCCACTGCCA
>DATKNM010000505.1:0-5448 GCA_035541335.1 Binatia bacterium | reverse complement strand
GCCATAGCGCCGGGCGAGCTGACCGCCGGCGATGGCCGCGCGGGTGTATTCCGGCGTGCCGAAGGCCGGCGCACCGGTCTTCATATCGACGTTGGAGGTGAAGCCGCCATAGACGCAGGGCGCACCCGGATTGACCATCTGGATAAAGGCGATGCCGGCCAGTGCCTCGGCGTTCTGCTGGGCGAGCGCGCCCGCGACGGTCGCCGGAGCCATGGCCCCAGAGAGCGTAAACGGCGTCACCACCACCGGCTGGCCGTGCCGGGCCATGGCCATCAGCCCCTGCAGCATCGGGATGTCGAGCCGGAGCGGCGAGTTGGTGTTGACGATGGAGAACAGGCTCGGCTCGCGGGCGAGCTGCGCCTTGTCGATGCCCCGGCCGATGCAGATCATCTCGATCGCATCCTCGATCCGCTCGCGGCCCAGCGAATAGGGGTGCCAGATCTTGTCGGTCAGGGTCAGCGCAGCGTAATGCGCGTCGAGATGGCGGGTCGAAGGCGGCAGGTCCGCCGGCTCCACCGGATAGCCGCCGGTGAATTGCACGACGTTGAAGGTCTGGACCAGCTTCAGGAGGTCGCAATAGTCGCTGTAGTTGCCGGGGCGGCGGCCGCGATCGAGGTCGGAAACGTTGGGGGCCGAGGCGACCGAGCCGAAATTGATATGGTTCGCGCCGAAGGTGAGGTTGTGCTCCGGATTGCGCGCGTGCAGCGTGAATTCGTGGGGTGCCTTGCCGACGTAGTGCAGCACCAGGTCGCGGGGCAGCTTCACCCGGTTGCTGCCGGCAACAACCTCCGCCCCCTTCTCCTTCAGGATCGCCAGCGCCTCGGCGTCCAGAAACTCCATGCCGAGCTCTTCCAGGATGCGCAGCGACGCCTGGTGGATCGCCTCAAGCTGGGGCTCGGTCAGGGCCTGGATGGGGCTATAGGGATTGCGGTAGGTGCGCCACGGCAGCTGGTTGATGGCGCGCGGCACTCGACGTTCGCGCCGGGGGCGCTGTTCTCGCGACATGGAGGATCAAAAGTCTCTAGGTTCCGGAATTTCCAGGGAATCCTAGCAGACCCGGCGCTGCCGGAGCGCGGCATAAAACCTCATCCGCACGATGCCGTCGCAGCATGCGAAAACGGCGGCCTTGCGGCCGCCGTTTCAACAGAACCCAGGTCCAGTTCGTCAGTTGGCCGAGGCGACGACGATCGGCGCGCCTTCGCCGCGCTGCAACTTCACCCGCGCGGCGGTGACGCGACCGGCGGAGACCGAGAGCGGCTGTACGCCCCACATGTCGCCGAGCCGGGCGACGACGAGATACTTGCCCTCGCGCACCAGGAGCTGCGGGGAAGCATCGTTGCTGGCGGTCACCAGCTCGTACTTGCCGTCCGGGCCGGGCTTCTCGCGCACGATCTGCCAGACCACCGCCTCACGGGCGGGACCGGTCGGCTTCACCGCGGTCAGCTTGGCTTCGCCGGCATAGAGATTGATCGTGTAGGTATAGGACTGGTTGGCGGCGACGGGGATCACGAGGTCGGCCTGGGTGCCCCTGTAGCCGGCGCGGATCACGTAGCTGCCGGCGGGCAGCATGAAGGTGGCCGAGGGGCTATTCTTATGGGCCACCAGATAGCCGTTCTCGGTCTGGCCTTTGGAATAGGTGTAGAGCTGCCAGTCGATCGGCTCGGTGATGGGTCCACGGCCGGTATTCGGAATCATGCCGATCACCAGCTTTGAATTGGCGGCGAGCCCGGTGGTGGGCGCAGCCGCGGCGGCCTTCGGCGCAACGCTCACCGTGGCCGGCGCTCCGGTCGCGGCAACGACCGGCGCTGCAGCATTGGCTGTGCCCGACTTCGCCTGCATCACCGGGTTGGCGGCGCTGACCACAATGTTGCGGACCTCGTCGCTGCGGCCGACCATCAGGCCCTGCTGGATCGAGATCGTCCCGCGCTTGGCGGTGATGAGGTACTGGCCGGGCTTCAGATCGGTCTTGAGGATCGGCGCCGTTCCGGCCGCAACCGGTGTCGGGACCAGCGCACCCTTCTTGTCGATGCTCTGCACCTGCCAGGTGACCGGCTCGCTGAGAACGGCGCCACCCGGCGTCGCGACCGCGTTCAGGGTCACCGGCGTCGCCAGAACGGCGGTCGACCAGATTGGCGAAGAAACGAATGTTAAGGCGGCGGCGATTGCCAGCCGACGGACCTGGATGCTCACGCGTCCACTCCCCTGTGTCCCTGGGTCAAACTGCGGAATAGATACTCCCCCGGCGCGGCGCAAAACAAGCCAAATGTTCGAAATCATGCCGCCGAATCATGAATTTAACACCCAGCTTACCGCTTGTTGCAGGTCAACGCGGAAAGCTCACACCGCAGCGCGCCGTCCGGCCAGAAATGCTGCCATGTGGAACGCCAGAGCGGGTTCAGGATAGGTGTATTCGCGGCCAACCGGGCAGGCGCGGCGGGCGAGACACCCGCGCTCCCGGCATTCGCCTCCGGCATTTCCGGCGACATGGGGTGCGCACTTATCCACAGAATAGCCGGCCGCAGTGACGGCATCGGCGGGGCAACTCGTGAGGCAGGGCCGGTCGGCGCAGGTGTCGCAGGGGAAGCCGAGCGGCGCCGGTGCCGGAAGATCCATCGGCCCTTCGAACAGCAAGGCCGCCCGATAGGCATGCCAGAGGCCGAACTCCGGATGGATGAGGATACCCAGCGGCGAGGCTTTCAGCTCCTCCGCCCTTTGCGCCCAGCGCTGGAACGGCAGCCAAGGCGGCCCGCCGAAGGGAAAGGCTGCGCGCGCGCCAAACTTGGCGGCGATGGGCTCGATCACACCGCGGGTCCAGGTATCGAGCGGGTTCGGCCCCGTTGGATGATCGCCCCCGGCTGCAAAGAAGGCGCGATACATCGCCGGGCCGGCATTGCCGATCAGGATCAGCGTCCGACCGCTTTTGCCAGTGGCGAGATCGGCAAAGGGTGCGAGATCGCGCTCATCCGCTTCCGAGAGCACAAAGCCGCCCCGCGGGATCATCCCGAGCGGCTGCAGCGCCTTCGCCAAGTCTTCGATGGGGCTTGTCGTCATAACAGGGGGACTCTAGCCTGACCTCGAAGTGCGCACCAATCGAAGAGGCGGCGATGGACGGGGATACGATCCAATTCACGCGGATGGAGGACGGCACGCGGGAGGAATACCAGCTCCTCGACCGCCACTATCGCCGTCACAGCAGCGGCTTCCCCGACCGCGTGCTCGAGCACCTGAAACTGCTGGCGGGCGATCCGATCGGCTACAAGATCGACCGCTTCCAGCACTCGCTGCAGACCGCCAGCCGCGCCTTCCGCGACGGCGCCGCGGAGGAGATGGTGGTCGCCGCCCTGCTGCACGACATCGGCGACACTCTGGCGCCGGAGAACCATTCCGATCTCGCCGCCAGCATCCTCCAACCCTATGTCAGCGCCGCGACCCACTGGATCGTGAAGCATCACGGCGTGTTCCAGGGCTATTACTACTTTCATCACATGGGCGGCGACCGCAATGCCCGCGACCGCTTCCGCGGCCATCCGATGTTCGAACCGACGGCGGAGTTCTGCGCGCGCTGGGACCAGTCGTCCTTCGACCCCGACTACGACACCATGCCCCTCTCCGCCTTCGAGCCCGCCCTGCGCCGCATCTTCGCCCGCGCACCGTTCGGCGAGCATGTCGGAGAGGCCCGCGCGAGCTGGTGAACGGATACAGAGTAGTGCGTAGGGGCGGCTTCGCGTGCCCTACTCGGCGGCGTGCTGCTCGAGGCCGCCGCGCTGGACCGGACCGGCGCGCTCGCGGCGCGGGGTCTTGCCGAAGAAGTCACGGTAGCACTTCGAGAAGTGCGAGGCCGAGACGAAGCCGCAGGCGAGCGCGATGTCGATCACCGACATGTTGGTCTGCAGCAGCAGCAGGCGGGCGCGGTTCAAGCGGAGCTCGACGTAGTAGCGCGCCGGCGACTTCTTCAGATACTTCGCGAACAGGCGCTCCATCTGCCGGCTGGAGAGGCTGGCCGCCTTGGCGAGGTCGCCGCGGGAGAGCGGCTCCTCGAGATTCGCCTCCATCGACTGGATGACCTGGATGAGCTTCGGATGCCTGACGCCGAGCCGCGCCGTCAGCGCCATGCGCTGGTGATCGTGGCGGTCGCGGATTCGCTCGTGGATGAACTGCTCGGAGACCGCGGCGGCGAGCTCATGGCCGTGCTGCTGGCCGATCATGTTCAGCATCATGTCCAGGGCCGCGGTGCCGCCGGAGCAGGTGAAGCGGTTGCGATCGACCTCGAACAGCTCGGCGGTCGCCTCCACTTCCGGGAAGTTCTCGGTGAAGCTCGCGAGATTCTCCCAGTGGATGGTGCAACGATAGCCGTTCAGCATGTTCGCCTTGGCGAGGATGTGGCTGCCGGTGCAGAGCGCGCCGATATCCGCACCCTGGCGGTCGGCGCGGCGCAAGGTCGCGAACACGTTGCGATCCTCGTAGAGATGGCCGTCGATCCCGCTGCAGAGGATCACGGTGTGATAGCCCAGGATCTGATCGACGGCGCCTTCCGGTGCCAGCTGAATGCCGTTGCTGGCCGCGACCGGCTTGCCGTCCGCCGAGAACAGGTGCCAGCGAAACAGCTCCTTGCCGCTGACGCGGTTCGCGAGCCGCAGCGGCTCGACCGCGGAGGTGAAGGCGATCATGGAGAAGTTCGGCACCAGCAGGAACGCGATCTGCTGAGGCAACTTGGCCGGAAGATCCCCGAACATCGAACGCACCGCCTTCCCACTTGTCCATTTGCGCCATCCGGGCCGCTGGGGCTGCCGACCCGGAGGACGCCGAGAGGATAGTCACGACGCTTATAGACCGTCTCAGGGCCGGTCGCCAAGAGCGTTTACAGCCCAGCCGCCGGGATGTTTACGATTTTCCAAAGAGCGCACAATTTCAAAGAAAATTGCCCTAAATTCAGTTCTTTAGAAATGTATTCGCCGATGCCTTTGCAACCGGAGCGGCGGTGGATTTGACCCCTTCTGCCCGGCAAACCCCTAGATTCGTTCGGGATTTGTGGTCAGGCCAAGTTTCCTCCCGGCAAACGACGCTCTCAGACCATCTTCTGATGTCGGACTGACCTTCCGGTGACTTCCACGATGTGGTCGGGCGGGACCATCCGCCGCGGCCCGCGCGTGACCGTCGCCATACGCTCCCAAGTGCCGAAATCTCAAAGGCTTGTGCGGCGAAGCCGGTTGACCCTGCGACGGGATCGCGACATTAGATGGCGCGCGGCCATTTGAACGGCGGTATCCGCCTTGGCAGTATGCCGCACCGAATCACCGCGCCATGACCGCGCATCCGGGGACATTCATGAAACAGGCCTATTCCATCTTCACCCTGGTGCGGAATGCGCTGAGCTATCACCAGGATTGGCAGGAAGCCTGGCGGAGCCCCGATCCCAAGCGCGAATACGACGTCATCATCATCGGCGGC
>DATKNM010000504.1:0-3127 GCA_035541335.1 Binatia bacterium | reverse complement strand
CCTCATCATCCTCGACATCATGATGCCGGGCATGGACGGCTACGAGATCTGCGACCGGCTGAAGGCCAATCCCTTCACCAAGGACATCCCGGTGATGTTCGTGACCGCGATGGACCAGGAGCGCCAGGAGGCGAAGGGCCTCGCCATGGGCGCGGTCGATTATCTGGCGAAGCCGGTCAGCCCGCCGATCGTGCTGGCGCGCGTCCGCAACCAGCTCGAGTTGAAGAAGCAGCGCGACTTCCTGCGGCGGCTCTCCTCGGTCGACGGTCTGACGGGCGTCGCCAACCGGCGGAGCTTCGAGGAGGATTTCGACAAGGAATGGCGTCGCGCGGCGCGGCATCAGGCGCCGCTGACTCTGCTGATCGCCGACGTCGATCACCTCCGGGCCTACAACGAGGCCTACGGCTATCTCGCCGGCGACGATTGCCTGAAGATGGTGGCCCAGGCGATGGCGAAGTCGATGATGCGGCCGGGCGACGTGATCGCGCGCTACGGCGGTGAGGAATTCGTCGGCCTGATGCCGGACACCGACGCCAAGGGCGCGCTGGTGGTCGCGGATCGCCTGCTGAACGCGGTGCGTGCCATGGCGTTGCCGCACGGCCATTCCGACGCGGCGCCGATCGTCACCATCAGCATCGGCGTCGCGTCCTGCTTCCCGCACCGGGACAACGACCGCGCCGGCCTCTTCAAGCTCGCCGGCGACGCGCTCTACGCCGCGAAGACCGCGGGCCGCAACCAGGCCAAGGTCGTCGAGTTCAAGCCGGAGAAGGTCTCGGCCTGATCCACCGGCTCGCGCCGACGGACCGGCAATCCTTCCGCATTCACTTCCGCGAAGATTCATGGCCGAAAAACGAGATCGGCGGCTCCCGGTGTCCCGGGAACCGCCGATCGTGTCATTGACGGCTGCCAAGCCGCGCCGCAACGGGCCGCCGAAGGGCGGCCCGCGCGTGGCGCGTTAGTTGGCGGCGGCCGAGCTCAGCGTCGAACCGACGTTGTTGAAGACGAGCTTCAGGCTGTTGCCGGTCAGCTGCAGCGCAGCGATGATGACAATAGAGATCAAAGCGGCGATCAGACCGTATTCGATGGCCGTCGCGCCCAGATCCGATTTGAAGAACTTACGAATGCGCTTCATCGGTCTCTCCTCGTTAGCAGCGACCCGCACCATGCGGCCTCGCCAGTTG
This sequence comes from Binatia bacterium, assembly GCA_035541335.1. GTDB lineage: Bacteria > Pseudomonadota > Alphaproteobacteria > Dongiales > Dongiaceae > Dongia. Next base: position 1,946 of record DATKNM010000504.1, on the reverse strand, counting down.
GTCCCCGAGCGACGTTCCGTTCCGATCGCCCCAGTCCACAGATCAAACAATAGGCCCTAGTCTCTAAATGACAAGTAATTCCGGCCAAACGGCCCACATGATAATGTATTGATATGCTTGGACATTATTGAAGAATACTGGAACAACTTCGAACAACTTTACATCGAATGCTGGACAACTTCTGTGGTTTCAAACTAACCCCTTGCCGGTTAAGGAAGAGTTAGCGCAGGCCCCTATCAGTAAATGTCCCTATAATCCGCGGCGATTTCGCGTCGGAAACCGCGGATTTTAGTGCTTTAGGAATGCGAATTTAGCGACTTCCGACGGGCCTTTTCCGCACGGTCGCATGGCCGGGTTCCGCCCCTTGTTTACCCGGGTGTGTTGTCGGTGACGGCGCGCCGGCGGTGCTGCCGGATCGCCCTCCACCGAGTAGTAAACCGCCGGCCTTGGTCGTTGTTCCGGAGGGCCCGATCCGGTAGCCTCGCCGGACCTTGTTAATGGGATTCCCCGAGTCGACCACGCCGATGAACATCGTCGCCCAACAGTCGAGCACGGTCCTGGTGGTGGACGACACCGCCAACACCCTCGAATTGATCGGGACGATGCTGGGCGCGGAGCATCGGGTGCTGACGGCGGGCGATGCGGGGGCGGCGATGCGGATCGCCCTCCAGGAGGAACCCGATCTCATCCTGCTCGACATCCGCATGCCGGGGGTCGACGGCTACCAGCTCTGCCGCCAGTTGAAGGCCGACCCCGTGACCCGCGAGATCCCGGTGGTGTTCGTCACCGCGATGGACGAGGAGCGCGAGGAAGCGAAGGGCCTCGAGCTCGGCGCCATCGACTACATCACCAAGCCGCTGAGCTCGCCGATCCTCCGGGCCCGCGTGCGCAATCACATCGACCTGAAGCGGCAGCGCGACCAGCTCCGCCGGCTCTCCGCGGTCGACGGCCTGACCGGCCTCGCCAATCGCCGTGCTTTCGGCGAGGCGCTGGAGAAGGAATGGCGCAGCGCGATCCGGCGCAACACGCCGATCTCGCTGCTGATGACCGACATCGACGACTTCAAGCAGTTCAACGACGCCTACGGCCACCTCGCCGGCGACGAGGCCTTGCGGCGGGTCGCGAAGGGGCTGGCCGCCGCGGCCCTGCGGCCGGCGGATCTCGTCGCCCGCTACGGCGGCGAGGAGTTCGTGATCCTGCTGCCCGACACCGGTGCCAACGAGGCGGCGCTGGTGGCCGACCGGCTGCTGCTGGCCATACGCCGGCTCGCCATCCCGCACGAGCATTCCCGCGGCTGGCAATTCGTCTCGTTGAGCGTGGGCCTCGCCTCGGCGCGCCCCTCGCGCAGCCATACCGGCCCGAACGAGCTCCTGGACCTCTCCGACCGCATGCTTTACCAGGCGAAGAACAGCGGCCGGAACCGCGTCGTCACCGCCAATCTCGAGACCCCGGAAGAGCCCGCGGCCTGAGTGGCTCGGCACCGGCGGCGTGCGCGCGATCGACGCGCCGCGGAAGTTCATTTGCCTTGCCGGTGCCGGACTGCCGGCGCTCAGCCGCGCAGCCGCTCGCTCTTCGGATCGTAGGGCGCCTCCGGGAGGCGCTTGGCGGCGACGCGCTGGCCCAGCACCTCGACCTCGAAGGCATCGCCACCCGCAACCGGCAGGTAGCCGAGCGCCAGCTGCTTGCCGGTCCAATGGGCGTAGTAGCCGGAGGTGACGCGGGCGACCGCCTTGCCGTTCTGGAAGATCGGCTCGGCGCCCATGATGTCACTCTCGGTGGCGGCGATCTCGACCAGGCCGAGCTTGCGCTTCGGCCCGTCCTTGAACTGCTTCTCGGCGGCGGCGCGGCCGATGAAGTCGCCCTTGTCGAAGCGGACGAACCGCGCCCAATCCGCTTCGGCGGCGTTGTAGTCGGCGGTGAACTCCCGGCCCCAGGAGCCGTAGCCC
>DATKNM010000503.1:0-2423 GCA_035541335.1 Binatia bacterium | reverse complement strand
GCCGCGCGCGGCGGCCGCGCAGGCGGCATAGCTTCCGGCACTGCAGGTGACCTGCCAGGGACGGCCCGCCTCGGCAAGCGCGTTCAGCGCGAGCGTGCGGCTGACGCTGGGTTCGGTGAGCAGCGTGAGCGGCAGCGGACGCTCCGGATCGAAGCGGGCCCCCACCTGCGCCAGCCAGACCAGCGGCTCCCGGTGGAGCGCATGGCCACGCGTCTCGCCCGGCCGGCGCTTGCCGGTGATGATGTCGAGCTGGCCCGCGTCGAGCTGGGCATAGAGCGCATCGGTAAAGCCGATGGTGATGTCGAGCTCGACGTCGGGATGCAATCGGCGGAAGGCGTTCAGCACCGCGGGGAGCGGGCCCAGCACCAGGTCATCGGAGGTGCCGAACCGCACCTTGCCGCGGAGCTTCGGCCCGGTGAACTGCGCTTCCGCCGCCGCTTGGGCATCCAGGATCAGCCGCGCATGGACCAGCATGGTCTCGCCGTCGGGGGTCAGCGCCAGAGAGTGGGTGTCGCGGACGAAGAGGCGCCGGCCGACGGCGGCCTCGAGCTGGCGGATGTGCTCGCTGACCGTGGATTGGGTCAGGCCGAGCCGCCGCGCAGTTTCGCTGAAGCTGGCAGCGCCCGCCGCGGTGACGAAGGTGTTCAGCCAATGAGGCTGGAGCATAGGAAATTGGTTATCGGATATTCCGATTACAGTCAATCCTATTAGCGTACTTCACGATAGCCGGTTCGGGCGCCATGTTGACCGACATGAAGAACTGGCTCCCCGACCCATTCATCCTGTCGCTGCTCGCCACCGTGGCCCTGGCGAGCGTCCTCCCCGCAACCGGCCCTGCCGCGCCGGTGGTCGATTGGGCGAGCCGGATCGCGATCGGCCTGCTCTTTTTTCTGCATGGCGCGCGCCTCTCGCGGACGGCGGTGCTCGACGGTCTCCGGCAGCCTAAGCTCCACCTGACCGTGCTGGGGAGCACGTTCCTGCTGTTCCCCCTCCTCGGGCTCGGCCTGCAGGCGCTGTTCCCCACGCTGCTCGCGCCGGCACTGTGGACCGGCGTGCTCTTCGTCTGCACGCTCTCCTCCACCGTGCAGTCGTCGATCGCCTTCACCTCGATCGCCCGCGGCAACATTCCGGCGGCGGTCGTCGCCGCCACCGCCTCCAACCTCGCCGGCATCCTGGTGACGCCGCTGCTGGCGGCCGTGTTGCTGCACCGCGCCGGGACGACGGGCGGCATGGGTGATGGCATGAGTGGGGGGCTGGATGCCGTCATCGGCATCGTCGTGCAATTGCTGCTGCCGTTCGTGGCGGGCCAGGCGCTGCGGCCCTGGATCGGCGAGATAGCCAAGCGCCGCAACGGCGTCCTCGGCCTGGTCGATCGCGGCTCGATCCTGCTCGCCGTCTACAGCGCCTTCAGCGCGGCGGTGAGCGAAGGCCTCTGGCACCTCTTCCCGCTGCACGAGCTCGGCATCCTCATCCTGGTCAACGGGCTCCTGCTCGGGTTGGTGCTCGCCGCCACCACCTTCGGCAGCCGGCTTCTCGGCTTCGACCGTGCCGACGAGATCGTCGTCGTCTTCTGCGGTTCGAAGAAATCCCTGGCGGCCGGCATCCCGATGGCGACCGTGCTGTTCGGCGCATCGACGGCAGGCGTCATCCTGCTGCCGGTCATGATCTTCCACCAGATGCAGCTCATGGTCTGCGCCGTGCTGGCGCGCCGCTACGCCGCCGCGCCGCAGACGAACGCCGTTCCCGCCCCGGCGGAATAATGCTATCTGCGGTCGCATGACCGCCGCCATCACCGACCGCCTGCGCAAGATCTGCCTGGCTCTTCCCGAAGCGGAAGAGAAGGAAGCCTGGGGTGATCCCACCTTCCGGGTGAAGGACAAGATCTTCGCCATGGAGAAGCGCGGCGACGGCCGTATCTCGGTCTGGTTCAAGGCGCCGCCCGGCAGCCAGGCCGTGTTGATCGGCGCCGACCCAGCAAGCTTCTTCCGCCCGCCCTATGTCGGCCACAAGGGCTGGGTCGGCATGCGGCTCGACGCGAAGCCGGACTGGAAGGAAGTGGCGGCCCTGATCCGGCGGAGCTATGCGCTCACAGCGCCGAAGAAGCTGGCGGAGATGGTGGGGAAATGACGTCGTCCGTCACGTGGCGCGCTTGGAGCGATCTGAGCAAGGCCCGTGTTGTGCTCGCCCTCTCTGTTGCGCCGCTCTTGCCGCCATTCTGATCGGCCTGCTCGTCACCGCACCCTGGCGGCCTGTACGCAAACGCCGACTTCTTGTTCCTCTGGGGCACCGGAACGGCACTTGCAGTCGTCTGGTCGTTGTTCGCTGGCGGCTTTGCAATTCTGAGGCATGGGCGTAGGCGTGGCGTCATCGAGCGCTTCTATTGTGTTTCGCTCGGCGCCGCGTTGGCTCTCACCGTGCCGCCA
>DATKNM010000502.1:0-3156 GCA_035541335.1 Binatia bacterium | reverse complement strand
GAGCGGCGATCTGCTGATCCGGCCGAAGGCGCCCCGGAAGGCACCGGCGCAATCCGCCGCGCCGGCGCCGGCGCCGGAGGAGGCCGACGACACCGACGGCATCGCGCGCACCACCGCGCGCTCGGGCGGAAGCCGGAGGCGCCGCCGCTAGCGGGCGGAGGCGCTACTTCCAGACGGTTTTCGCGACGCGCAGGAAGTTGCCGCCGAGGATGCCGGTGACTTCCGCGTCGCTGAAGCCGCGGCGGAGCATGGTCTCGACTATCTCGGGCAACTGCTCCGGCGGCAGGTAGTGCGACGCCGTTCGGTATTCCGCCTCCGGCCAGTACCTGGAGTTGCCGGCGACGAGGTCTTCCACCGTTTCGGCATCGAAGGCGTAGTCGAGGGCGATGCCGACATGCTCGGCGCCGACAAGGTCGGCCATATGCGCCAGGTGATCGACGAAGGTGGCGCTGCTGATGTCGTTCTCGCCGAGGAAGTTGCCGATGCCGTTGATGCCGATGACGCCGCCGGTGGCGGCGCAAGCCTTGATCTGCTCGTCGTTGATGTTGCGGCCGTGCTGCCAGAGCGCCTTGGCGCAGGAATGGGAGAAGATGACCGGCGCCGCGGACGCCGCCATCGCCTCCATGGTGGTGCGATGGCCGGTGTGCGAGCAATCGACCAGCATGCCGACCCGGTTCATCTCGCGGATCACGGCACGGCCGAAATCGGTCAGGCCCGCATCGGCGTCATGGCAGCCGCCGCCGGCGAGGTTGTTGAGGTTGTAGGCGAACAGCATCTGCCGCACGCCGAGCGCGTAGTAGACGTTGACCATGTTGACGTCGCCGTCGAGCGCATTCATCCCTTCGAGGTCGAAGGTGACGGCGAGCTTACCCTCACGCCGCGCCTGCGGGATGTCGTCCGCGGTCTTGACCAGCAGGTATTGGTCGGGCCGCTGCTGCAGCCAGGCGCGGAACGCAGCGAGGTTCCGCAGGGTGGAGCGCCAGGGGATCACGTCGTAGCCGACATTGACCGAGAGGTGGTGCACGCCGGACTTCGCCCAGCGCTGCAGATGCTCCAGCCGGTGCGCGCCGCCTTCCGGATCGAATCCGGAATGGTCGTCCCAAACCAGCGCCTCGCCGTAGAGCTTGCGCGCGCGTTCGCCGATGAGGATGTCGGGCATCTTCTCCCCCTGCCGGTTTCTTCTTATCGTCCTTGGCGCGAGACTAGACGGCGGTATTCCCGCCGTCCACCAGCAGCGTCGTGCCGGTGATGAAGCTTGCTTCGTCGCTGGCCAGGAAAGCGACGGCGGCGGCGATCTCCGGCGGCTGGCCAACCCGGCCCATGGGAATGGCCTCGCCGTTCTCCCGGAGGCCTTCGGCCGCGCTACGACCGCGATGGGCGATGCCGGCGAGCAGCATCGGCGTCTCGACGTCGCCCGGCGCCACCGCGTTGACGCGGACACCCTGGCGCGCGTGATCGACCGCCAGCGCGCGGGTCATCTGCACGACCGCTCCCTTCGACGTGCAATAGGCGAGCTCGCCGCGCCCGGCGACGAAGGCCCAGTCGGAGGCGATGTTGACGATGGCCCCTCCACGCCCATGTGGACCGCCTCCGGTCTCCTCGAACTGTCCAGTCATCCGGCGCACGGCGGCGCGGGAGAAGCGGAACACCGCCTCGACGTTCACTGCCATGATGCGGGCGAAATCGTCGTCAGAAGTCTCGAGCGCGGTCCCGCGATGCACGATCCCGGCATTGTTCACCAGGATGTCGATCCGGCCGAAGCGCTTCGCCGTCTCCTCGACGAGGCGGTCGGCGAGTGCGCGCTCGGTGACGTCGCCGGCGACGAAGGCGGCGCCGAGGCGTTGCGCCACTTTGGTGCCCTCGGCTTCGTTGCGGCCGGTGAGCAGCAGGCGGGCGCCCTCCGCGGCGAAGCGCTCGGCGATCGCCAGGCCGATCCCGGATGTGGCGCCGGTGATCAATGCGGCCTTGCCGCCCAGCCGTTCGGTCATGATGGTCCCCTTCTTGAAAGAATGCCGCCAATCTAGCAGGCCGCGCGCCATTGTATGGGTTCAATGTCGCCGCGGCGGAGCCCCTCGCCGAAGCGACGGCGGCCTCACGGAAATCTCATACCACCGGCGTAACGAATCGTCCGACAATCCACCGCAAGAAGACGCGTGAAGTCAGGGGATCGGATTGAACAATCTCGCCAGGGCCGATGATCATCATCGACCCGACAGTCTCTATGCCTGGGGCCGCGTCGCTGCGGCACTCGGCATCGCCACGATCGGCGGCATCGGACTCTGGGCACCGGTCGTCGTGTTGCACACGATCCAGGACGAGTTCCATGTCGGCCGCGGCGGCGCATCGCTGCCCTATACCGCGACCATGGTGGGCTTCGCCGTCGGCGGCGTCACGCTGGGCCGGCTCGCCGACAAGTTCGGCATCCTGCCGCCGCTGCTGGTGGGCGCGACGATGTTGGGCCTGGGCTTCATCGCCAGCGCCTTCTCCGGCTCTTATTGGCAGTTCGTCATCGTGCAGGCGGTGCTGATCGGCATGCTGGGGAGCTCGGCGACGTTCGGGCCGCTGGTCGCCGACATCACCCACTGGTTCCAGCGCCAGCGCGGCATCGCCGTCGCGGTGGTCGCCAGCGGCAACTATCTCGCCGGCACGGTCTGGCCGCCGGCGCTGGAATGGGCGATCTCGACCTATGGCTGGCGCGAGGCCTATGTCTGGATCGGCGTGGTCTGCCTCGCGACCATGCTCCCCTTGGCGCTGCTGCTGCGACGGCGGGTGCCGGTTGCGGAGCATCGGCCGCTCGCAGCCGGCACCGGGGCGGGCTCTACGGCGCATGAGCCGCAATCGGCGCCCGGCTATCTGCAAGGGTTGCTGATGTTCGCCGGCATCGCCTGTTGCGTGGCCATGTCCATGCCGCAGGTCCACATCGTCGCCTATTGCGGCGACCTCGGCTATGGCCCGGCGCGCGGCGCCGAGATGCTCTCGGTGATGCTGGGCATGGGCGTCATCAGCCGGCTGGTGTCCGGGCTGCTGGCGGATCGGATCGGCGGGGTCGGCACGCTGATGCTGGGCTCGACGCTGCAATGCCTGACGCTGATCTTCTACATCCCGTTCAACGGGCTGACGTCGCTCTACATCGTCTCGGCGCTGTTCGGCCTGTCG
>DATKNM010000501.1:0-23982 GCA_035541335.1 Binatia bacterium | reverse complement strand
TGAGCATCACAGCGTTCGGCGAGGTCGAGGGGAAGCCGGTCCAGGAGATCCGCCTGCGTTCGGCGGCGGGGGCGGAGGCCTCTATCCTCAGCTTCGGCGCGAGCCTGCGCGATCTCACGGTGCCGCTGAAGAACGGCAAGGCGCGCCGCGTGGTGATCGGCTACCAGACTCTCGACGGCTACCGCAACGGCCACGCTTCCGTCGGCGCCACTTGCGGGCGCGTCGCCAACCGGATCGCAGGCGGGCGATTCACCCTCGACGGCAAGAGCCACCAGCTCGCCAAGAACGAAAACGGCCGCACGCATCTCCATGGCGGCAGCCGCGGCTTCGCCCAGCGCGCTTGGGAGGTGGCGGATCACCGCGGCGACAGCGTGAGCTTGCGGCTGGTCTCGCCCGACGGCGAGGAGGCCTATCCCGGCACGGTGGAGGCGTTCTGCATCTATCGCCTGCTGGAGCCGGCGACGATCCGCATCGAGATGACGGCGACGACGGACGCGGCGACCCTGGTCAACCTCGTCAACCACTCCTACTTCACTTTGGCCGAGGGCGAGGCGATCTGGGATCACCAGATGCAGATGGCGGCGGGCTTCTACACGCCGCTCGACGCCGATCTCATCCCGACCGGAGAGATCGCCAGCGTCGCCGGCACGCCCTACGATTTCCGGACGCTGCGGCCGATCCGGCGGATGGTCGGCGCCAAGCCGTTCGACTACGACATCAACTTCGTGCTGGATGCTCTGCCGCCGCTCGGCGAGGAGGGCGACGTCGCCGCCCGCGTGGTCTCGCCCGCCGGCGACCTCGCTCTCGAAGTGGCGACCAGCGAACCCGGCCTGCAGCTCTACACCGGCGCCGTTCTGGCCGCGGACCCGGCGGCGCTCAGCGGGCAGCGGCACTTCCCCCATGCCGGGTTCTGCCTCGAGACCCAGCGCTTCCCGGATGCGGTCCATCGCCGCCACTTCGCACAAGCCACGCTGCGGCCGGGCGAAGTCTATCGCCATCTGGTCGAGTATCGATTGAAGGCGCTTTAGGCGCGACCGATCAGGCGGCCGCGAGCTTCCGGGTATGGCGGCGTGCGGCCACGGGACGCCCGGTGCCGGCCTGCTCCATGAAGCTGCGAATGAACGCGTGCACTTGATCGATCCCGGCGCTTTCTTTCGCAAGCGCCCAAACAGCACGCTTGGGAAAGCCGGCACCGACCAGCATGCGACGCGTGGTCTCGCTCAGCACCGCCACGCCGGAGCCGCGGAAACGGAACTTGGAATCGGCGAACCGCCTGCCGGCATGGGTCTCGCGCGGCAGGGCCAGGAACGGAATGCCGAGCTGGCGGCAGGCGAGCTTGACGACCTCTTCCTGCCAGTGATCGACGTTCCCTGCCAGGATCGCATCGATCGGATGCATCTTGGTCGCCGTCTCCAGGAAGGCAACCGCGAAACGCACCAGCATGCTCTTGTCGCGGCGCAGCTTGGTTTCCAGGAGATGATGGAAGTAGGTCTGCCGCCGGTGCTCCGGGGCCACCCAGCGCTCCTGCGTGCGGCGGATCTTGTTGGTGCTGACCCGGATCCAGTTGAATGCACCGCGCTGGCGCATCGGCGCGATGTCCCGGAAGATCGACCGACCGAGGCAAAGCACGGTGGATCGGCCGGGCCGCCAGTCGCCCCAATCGATACGGCGGGCAAGCCGCACGCCGAAGCGCTCGATATTGCCGAGCGCATCGTCGGTCCGCAGCCGGGTGGAATAGAGGAGGTCGACGACGCTGGTCATCTAGCCGCGCCCTCCCGGGCGAAACTGCCCCGGAACTCAGCGCTCACCGCTTCGACCGCATTCACACAGATAGCCATCATTCCTGCACTCAGGTCCTTCGGCGCCGAAAGCGCCGCCGGTGCTCCGGCCCAGGGACCGTCCAGGGGACACCGAGTCGCCGACCCCTGGGAGGGCCGAGACTGGATGAACATTTAATGACTAGGGGTGACTAAGGCAAGGTTCCGGTAAGGAATCAGGGCTTCCCGAAGCCTGTTTTCCATGGCCAAACGCCGGTACGAAGGTTGTTGAGGGACCCCGCCGTGCCGGAATGCCGCAGCGGATTTACGCTATTTGCCGAGGAACACGGCGATGCGGGTCTGGATCGCCTGGGCCAGCTGCGAGGTGGACCGTTGCATCGCGTCCTGCTGCGAGGAGAGGTCGCTGAACGGCTCCTTGAGGATGTCGTAGCTCGCGATGCTCTGGGTGTGATCGTTCAGCACCGCCTTGCCGCTGGCGTCGCGCAGGTGGTAGGTCGCGGTCATGATCAGGTCCTGGCGGGTTACCTGGCCGTTGCCCAGCGAGACCGCGGGACGCACGCCCTGACTGAGGTTCACCTGCAGGTGATAGACCGGCGTACTCGGCCGGCCATAGGGATTGAGGCCCTCTTCCAGATGGTTCTGCAGCAGCTGCGCGGCACGGGCATCGTAGAGCGAGGTGTTGGTGCCGGTCAGCGGGTCCGGCGTCGCCGGGGTGGTGATGGGATCGATCGCGATCTCGGCCATGACGGCGCCAATGCCGCCGGAGGCAGGGTCGGGCGACGGCCGCCCATAGAGCGGGCGCCAGCCGCAACCGGAACAGACAAGCAGACCCACCAAGCCGAGCGCCAGCATGCGCCGGCGTCCCGCATGAATGGGAGATGCCTCCGGACCCGTCCGCTCCGGCCCCATGCCTCGATCCATACCGGTTCCACCCCGATCCAAGACCGGGCGGTTCTAGCATAGTCGCCGAAGTTTCGCATACCCGCCGACCGCGGCCACGGCCGGTGACTTCGCTCAGCCGACCAGCGGGACCTGGAGCGTGAAACGCGCGCCGCCGCCGGGATTGTCGCCCACGAGGAGCTGCCCGGCATGGGCAGCGGCGATGCGGAAGGCGATGGCGAGACCGAGCCCCGCACCACCGGACTGCCGGCGATCGGCGCGCCAGAACCGGCGGAACAGAAGCGCCCGCTGCTCCTCAGGGACGCCGGGGCCGCGATCAGAGACCGAGACGCTGCCGCTCCTATCGACCTCGATCTCGACCTCCGTGTCCGGCGGCGTGAACTTCAGCGCGTTTTCCACCAGGTTGCGCAGTGCCTGGTAAATTGCATCCCGATTGCCCCGCACCAGCACGGGATGCTCGGCGTTGAGCACGGCGACGCTGCGGCCGGTCTTGATCGCTAACGGCGCCATCAAGGTCGCAAGCTCGGAAGCGATCGCCGAGAGATCGGCCTGGTCGTCCGGCATGATGGTCAGCGCTTCCAGTTGCGCCACCATGAGGAGCTGGCCCACGAGCCGGGTCATGCGGTCGACATCGGCCCGGAGATTGGCGGTCCGGACTGGGTCCTGCATGCTGTCGAGATGCGCCGCCAGGATCGCCAGCGGCGTCCTGAGCTCGTGCGCGGCATCGGCCAGGAAGTCGCGCTGTGCCTGGAAGCCGCGATCCAGGCGGTCGAGAGCGCCGTTGATCGCCTCGACCGGGCCCAGCAGCTCGCGCGGAAGATCGTCGGTCGGCAGGCGGACGCCGCTCTGCGCCGGCGTGATGGAGCGGGCGTAGCGCATCAGCCGCTCCAGCGGCCGAAGCGCCCCGTGCAGGGTGAAGATCAGGGCGGCAATCAGCGCCAGCAGCATCGGCCCCGTCACCGGGAGATATTCGCCGAGCCATTCGTAGAGCAGGGCGTCGAGCGCGGTCGAGGTCGGCGAGACCCGTCGCGTCACCTGCACCACCAGCGTGTCGCCGTTGGCGTGGATCAGCTCGGAGAGGCTGCATTGCCGGTTGCGCGGCCGCTGTTTCTGTGGCCGCTCCTTGCCGGTCAGGCGGCAGCTCTGGGTGACCTCGTCTTCGGCCGGCGTCTCGATCGCCTGCAGCTCGTCGGCATGACGGCCGCCGGTGATGCGCACCGTCCCGTCCAGCGTCCGCACCATGTAGCCCGTCCCCGGCGAGGTCTTGGCCTCATCGACCGTGACCCTGCCTGTGGGATCGATCACCAGCGCCTCGCGCAGATTCTTCAAGTCGCCGGCGAGGACGTCGAACGGAATCTCGGCGGTGTCCGTGTGGTAGATCAGGAACACGACGAGACCCGCGGCCAGGAAGAACACCACGAACACCGCGCAGAGGCGGACGATCAGCCGGGTCTGGAGGGACGCGCGGTCCTGGCCCATGTCTGGGACTTTAGCCTCGGCCGCGAGCGGTCGCGACAGGTTCATGGAAGCCACTTCATCGCGTATCGGGCCGAGGCTCTAAGCGGAAGAGACCGGATGGCGACGATCACCGCGGCTGTCAGCCGCGGTCCATCGCCATGTAGCCGACGCCGCGCACGGTGTGGAGCTGGATGTCGGCGCCGACCGAGATCAGCTTCTTGCGGAGGCGCGACACCAGAACTTCGAGCGCGTTCGAGCCGACATCGTCGTTGAAGCCGTAGAGGCCGTCCTCGATCGCGCTGCGGCTGACCACTTTGCCGGGGCGGCGCAGCAGGATCTCCAGCAGCGTCACTTCGCGGCGGGTCAGCGCGACCGGCCGGCCGGCCACGGTGAGGTTGGGCCCGGTCGTGTCGAGCGCAACGTTGCCGAGGGTGAGCTCGACGCCGAGCGCTGCGCCCGGCCGACGCAGCAGCGCCTTCACCCGGGCGATCAGCTCCTCCATGGCGAAGGGCTTTACCATGTAGTCGTCGGCGCCGCCGTTGAGGCCGCCGACGCGGTCGTTCAGCGCATCGCGGGCAGTCAGGATGAGGACCGGGGTCTGGTCGCCGCGGCCACGCATGTTCTTCACGAGGCCGAGCCCGTCGCCGTCGGGGAGGCCGAGATCCATGATGGTGGCATCGAACTTGACGCCGGCAAGGGCAGCGTCAGCGTCGGCAACACTGGCACAGCGGTCGACGGTGAATCCGCTGTCGTGCAGGGCCTTTTCCAGAAATTCCGAAAGACGATCGTTGTCTTCTACCAGCAGGAGCCGCATGGTCTGTCTCACTTTCGTTTTGACTGCCCCGCCGGTGCGCCCCACACCGTAGAGATACGCGAGTCGCTCACCATGAAATCACTGCGTGAACCGCGTGTAAGCTAGCGGTCTAAGCTGACAGACTCCTTACGCCTATCCTTCGCCGCCGGGGAGCGACATGCGGCCGCAGCGGGCGGCGGGGACCGGAACTGCCGCCGAGACCGCCCGAATAACCAGCTGATAATGAACACTTTTCCAATCGATCCCGTGATACCCAGCCTGGTCTCGGCCCTGGCGGAGAGCCCGAATCTGGTGCTGTCGGCGCCGCCCGGCGCCGGTAAGACGACCCGAGTGCCGCCGGCGCTTCTGTCATGTTCCTGGTGCGAAGGTGAGAGGATCCTGATCCTGCAGCCCCGGCGCCTGGCAGCGCGGGCGGCGGCCCAGCGCATGGCCGAGTTGATAGGCGAGCCGGTCGGCGAGACCGTCGGCTATCGGGTCCGGCTGGAGCGCAAGGTCGGACCGAGAACCCGGATCGAGAGCGTCACGACCGGCCTTTTCCTGCGGCAGCTTCAGGGCGATCCGGAGCTCTCCGGTGTCGCCGCCGTATTGTTCGATGAGTTCCACGAGCGCTCCCTCGACGGCGATCTCGCCTTGGCATTGGCGCTCGAAGCCCAGGCCGGGCTGCGGCCCGATCTCCGGCTGCTGGTCATGTCGGCGACGCTGGACGTCGACCGCATCGCGGCGCTGTTGCCGGGGGCGCACACCGTGCTCAGCGAGGGGCGCAGCTTTCCCATCGAGACCCGGTATCTCGGCGACGCACCAACTCACAGTCGCGCATCGGGCCGTTTCGGCGAGCGGATCGAGGATCGCGTCACCGGCGCGATGCTGCAGGCCGTCAACGAAGAGAGCGGCGACCTCCTGGTCTTCCTCCCCGGCCTCGCCGAGATCCGGCGCACCCGGGCGCTGCTGGAGGAGCGCATCGACGCCGACCGCCACGCGATCCTCGCGTTGCATGGCGATCTGCCGCTGGCCGAGCAGGACTTGGCGCTGAAACCCGACCCGCGCAGGCGGCGCAAGATCGTGCTGGCGACCGCGATCGCCGAGACGTCGCTCACCATCGACGGCATTCGCGTGGTGATCGACAGCGGCTTGAAGCGACTGCCGCAGTTCGACGTCACCACGGGAATGACGCGCCTTGAGACCGTGCGGATCTCGCTCGCAGCCGCCGATCAGCGCCGGGGTCGCGCCGGCCGCACCGCGCCCGGCATCTGCTATCGGCTCTGGAGCGCGGCGACGGAGCGCGCGCTTGCACCCTTCGATCAGCCGGAGATCGCCGCCGCGGATCTCGCCCCCTTTGCGCTGGAGCTCGGCCTTTGGGGCACCACCGATCCGGCGGGGCTCGCCTTGCTCGACCCGCCGCCGGAGGCGCCACTGGCGCAAGCCCGCGACCTACTGCAGCGCCTCGGCGCGCTGGACGCCGATCACCGCACCACCGGGCACGGCAAGGCGATGGCCGAGCTCGGCACCCATCCGCGTCTTGCCCATATGATGCTGAAGGCGAAGGCCGAGGGTCGTGGGTCCCTCGCCTGCGATCTCGCCGCCCTGCTCTCGGAGCGCGATCTCGCGAAGGAGCGACGCGACGACGCCGATCTTCGTCATCGCCTCGATCTCCTCCATGAAGGCGCCAATGGACGTGCAAGGGGTGAGCGCGGTGCCAGCGATCGCATCCGTCGCTCGGCCGACGCCTGGCGCCGGCAGCTCGGCATCGCGCTCGATCGCGACCCGGAACGCGGCGCGATCGGCGCGGTGGTCGCCCTCGCCTATCCCGACCGCCTGGCGCAGCGGCGCGCCCAGGGATCCGGTGGGGTCCCGGGACAGTACCGGCTCTCCAACGGCAAGGGTGCCCGGCTCAGCGAGGCCGATCCGTTGGCGCGGGAAGACTATCTCGCGGTGGCGGCCCTCGACGGCGACCGCCGCGACGCACGCATCTTCCTGGCGGCGCCCCTCACGCTCGACGAGATCGAGAACGATTTCGCCGAGGCGATCGAGACCGTGGAGGTGATCGCCTGGAATCCGCGCGCGGAAACGGTCGAGGCGAAGACCGAGCGCCGGCTCTGGTCGCTGGTGCTGGCGGAGCGGCCGTTGAAGTCGCCACCGCGTGACGCCGTGGCCGCGGCCATGCTTGACGGCATCCGGCAGATGGGCCTCGCAGCGCTGCCCTGGACGGCGGAGATCGAGAATCTCCGCGCACGGGTCAACTTCCTGCGCAGCGCCGAGGGTGCCGCGAGCGGCTGGCCCGACCTCGGCGATGCCGCCTTGTCTGAGACGCTGGAGGACTGGCTTTCGCCTCATCTGGATGGTGTCAGCCGGCGTACGCATTTGGCGGGCATCGATCTGAAGGAAGCATTGACCGGCCGGCTGGACTGGAAGCAGCGGAAGGCGCTCGACGAATTGGCGCCAACCCACGTGACGGTGCCTTCGGGCTCCCGCATCCCGATCGACTACGCCCATCCGGTCCCGGTCCTGGCGGTGCGCCTCCAAGAGATGTTCGGTGCCACCGAGACGCCGCGCATCGCCGGCGGACGCGTGCCGCTGCTCCTGCATCTCCTGTCGCCGGCGCGGCGGCCGCTGCAGGTGACCCAGGACCTCAGGAGCTTCTGGAGCAACGCCTATACCGCCGTCCGCGCCGACATGCGCGGACAATATCCGAAGCATCATTGGCCGGAGAATCCGCTGGAAGCCGAGCCGACCGCGCGCGCGAAGCCCCGGCCGCGGTGATATCCTTCAGAGTCCCGCCGGACCTTTCAGGTCGCCGAACTCGCCTGGCGGGTTGACGAAGGGTGCGAAAATCTTCTGCGTCCCGATCTCGCGGTCGTGACCGAGGGCCCATCGCACCGAGGGGAAAGCGATCTCGTCCCAGGGAATCGCGTCGTAGGTGAAGAGCCCGACGTCGACACTCTCCGGTCCGGGCGCGATCTCGGGTGATGCGAGGCGCGCGCGATAGATCAACTGTACCTGCGAGAGACGCGGGATCGAATAGACCGCGAGCAAGGCCTCGATCTCGATCTTCGCCTGCGCTTCCTCCCAGGCTTCGCGGGCGGCGCCGGCCATCGTGGTCTCGTGCTGCTCCAGGAACCCCGCGGGCAGGGTCCAGAACCCCTTCCGCGGATTGATGGCACGGCGGCAGAGCAGGATCTTCGCGCCGTCATGCACGACGGAGCCGACCACGATCTTCGGATTCTCGTAGTTGATGAATCCACAATCCGCGCAGACCAGCCGCTCGCGATCCTCGCCTTCCGGGATCAGGCGCTGGAAGTTGCCGCGGGGCTGCGGATTCTCGTCGCTCATCCCGCGCTTAACTACGCTTCAGCGCGGCCACGCCCGGCAGATCCTTGCCCTCCATCCATTCCAGGAAGGCGCCGCCGGCAGTCGAGACATAGGAGAACCGGTCGACCACGCCGGCATGGGCCAGCGCCGCGACCGTGTCGCCGCCGCCGGCCACCGACAGCAGGGTCTTCGCCGCCGTCAGTATGGCTGCATAGCGCGCGACCGCGGTGGTACCCTGATCGAAAGGCGGCGTCTCGAAGGCGCCGACCGGGCCGTTCCAGACCAGCGTCTTGCAGGTCTTCAGCAGATCGCCGATCGCCTGGGCGGATTTCGGGCCGATGTCGAGGATCATCTGGTCGCGCGACACGGTGCCGATGTCGACGATCTGGGTCGGAACGCCGGCCTTGAACTCGGCCGCGGTGATCGCATCGACCGGCAGCACGATCCGGCAGTTCTTCGCCTTCGCCTTGGCGACAATGCCGCGGGCGGTCTCCGCCATGTCGCGCTCGGCCAGCGACTTGCCGACCTCCTTGCCTTCCGCGAACAGGAAGGTGTTGGCCATGCCGCCGCCGATCACCAGGAGATCGACCTTGGAGACCAGGTTGCCGAGGAGATCGAGCTTGGTCGAGACCTTGGCGCCACCGACGATCGCCATCACCGGGCGCTGCGGATGCCCGAGCGCCGCGCCAAGATGATCGAGCTCGGCCTGCATCAGGCGGCCGGCGACCGCGGGAAGGATGTGGGCGATGCCCTCGGTCGAGGCATGGGCGCGATGCGCACAGGAGAAGGCGTCGTTGACGTAGATATCGGCGAGTGACGCCAGCTCCTTCGCGAAAGCGGGATCGTTCGCCTCCTCGGCATCATGGAAGCGCAGATTCTCCAGCAGCAGCACGTCGCCGTCCTTCAGCGCATCGGCGGCGCGCTTGGCCGCCGGTCCGACGCAGTCCTCGACGAAGGCGACCGGGCGGCCGAGCGCCTTGGAGAGCGGTTCGACCAGCGGCCGCAGCGAGAATTCCGGCGCGCGCTTGCCCTTCGGCCGGCCGAAATGCGCCATCACGATCACCCGGGCGCCCTTGCTCACCAGCTCCTTCAAGGTCGCCGCCGAACGGTCGATCCGGGTGCTGTCGGTCACCTTGCCGTCCTTCATGGGGACGTTGAGATCGAGGCGCACGATCGCCTTCTTGCCGGTGAAGTCGAGGTCGTCGAGGGTGCGGAAATCGCTCATCGGTGGGTCCGTTCCGGTGGGTGTCTGAAGGCAGGGCTCAATCGTCACGTGCCATAGACGGGAGGCGATTGCAACCGCGGCCGCCTGACGGTTAAGATTCGTTCTTGAAATCTCGCGGCGAAAAGGGGAATCGGATGGCGGCTCAGCCCGGCGAGTTCCGCTCCGCACTGGTGACCGGCGCCTCCAGCGGGATCGGCGAAGCCTTTGCCCGTGGCCTGCCGCGGACCACGGCCCTGCTGCTCGCGGGGCGCGACCGCGACAGCCTGAACCGGATCGCCCAGGACCTGACCTCGGCCGAGCGCACCGTCCGCATCGTCGCCGGCGATCTCGCCGCGGCCGAAGGCCGGGCCGGCGTCATCGCCGCCGCCGAAAGCGCCGAGGTCGATCTCGTGATCAACAATGCCGGCATCGGCAAGCTGGGGCGGGTGGTCGACAATCCCGAGGATCGCGAATCCGAGATGGTGCGCGTGAACGCCCTGGCGCCGGTCGAGATCTGCCGCGGGCTGCTGCCCGGCATGCTGCGGCGCGCGGAGGCCGCCGGCGCCCGCGCCGGGCTGATCAACGTCTCCAGCGCCGCCGCCTTCCAGCCGATGCCGTTCTTCGCCACCTACGCCGCCAGCAAGGCGTTCCTGCTGCATTACACCGAGGCGCTGGCCGAGGAGTTGAGCGACCGGCCGATCGACGTGCTGGCGCTCTGCCCCGGCGCCACCCGCACGCGGTTCTTCGCTCGCGCCGGCGTCGAGAAGCCGAGCTTCGCCACTTTGCACGAACCGGAACGCGTGGTGCGCGAAGGGCTGCAGGCGCTGGGGCACCGCGCGGTCCACATCGTCGGCCCCGGCAACTATCTCGCGACGGCGGCGATTCGCTTCCTGCCGCGCCGCATGGTTACCCACGCGGTTGAGACCGTGATGCAGCGCTGGCGCTAGCGCTCACTGTCCCGTGCAGAGACCGAGCGCCTGCAGGGATTCGGGCACGCTTCCGTTCGCGCCCTTGTGGCAATAGGGTTTCACTTCCAATCGCGCCTCGTCGCCGCGTCCCTCGGCGACCAACGTCTTCGCCAGGTAGGAAACCAGTGTGAACTCGAATTCCGGTTTGAACTCGATCTCCAGGACTTGATGTTCGGCAAGCGCTGCGCGCAGCTCGCGCTCGGACGTCACCGGATCATCGTCCATGGTGGCCAGCGCGCGATAGAAATGAGCGCGCGGATCCTTCGGATAGGCCTCCACCAGGTGTTTCGAGCTCGCCGCCAGCTGTTCGTCGGTCTTCGGCAATTCGTCGTCGGGGATCAGGTAGGCGCCGATCGCGTAGACGTCATGCACCCCTGCGACTTCGTATCCCGCGCCGGCGAAGACGACGATGGAGAGGGCCGCCAATGCCTGCGCGAGCGGCGCAAAGCGCGGCGCCGAGACATCGCGCGGCCAGATCCGGAGCAGGATGCCGCTCAAAGCGAACCCGGTCAGCGCGCCACCGAAATGCGCGGCGTAGTCGACCTGCCCGCCGCCACTGCCGGCGAAGGCCAGCGGGAGCAGGGAGGGGATCAGCATCCGCAGCATGCGCGCCTGGACGGAGGTGCGCACCAGGCCGCGCGGATACCGAAACGAAGTCACATAGGCCGCGGCGATCAGGCACATGATCGCCCCGGAGGCGCCGATCGAGACCATCTCCGGCGGATTGATCAGCATCGACATCCCGGCGCCGCCCAGGGCGCCGAAGAAGAACAGCACCAGTAGCCAGGCACGGCCGAGCAGCCGCTCCAGCACGCTGCCCGCGAACCAGAAGGCGATGCCGTTGAAGATGATGTGCTCGAGATTGGCGTGGAGCAGCGGCCCGGTGAAGAGGCGGAACCACTCGCCGTGCTTGACGACCAGGTCCCGCATCAGGCCGCCGAAGGCGATCAGCGTCGTGATGCTCGGCTCCAATGCGGGCTTGCCGCCTTCGGCCGGGAAGTTGACTTCGAGCGCGAAGATCGCCGCCAGCACGGCGAGCATGGCCAAGGTCAGCACCGGCCAACGCCTGGTCTCCGGCAGAGCGGCCGGCGTCACTGGAACCAGGGCGTCGCCGCTCAAGCGCGGCTGCCGCAGGGCGCGCTCGATCAGGCTTTGCCGCGAATTCCTGAGCGGACCGATGTTGCGGGTGACCGTGCGACTGGAAAGATCGACCGCATAGGTGGTCACCAGCCGGTAGAACCGCGACTTCAGAGGTTTCAGGCGCGCGATGTCGTCGCGTGTAACCTGGTTCCGGATCTCGACGATGTCGACGAAGGCCGGCATGCGCGCATGGTTGAAGCGCGGCGAATACGTCTTGCGGCAGAGCTTGGCGATCTCCACCACGGTCGTCCGGTCGAGGCGGAAGCGCTTCGCCGGGTCCGCGGACGCATCGACGATGCAAAGGATCCAGAATCCGCTGCCGTCCGTCTTGGTGAGGATGATGTCGCTGGCGCCCGCAAGACGCTGGGCTTCCGGCACGGCGCCCAACTGGTAGCCCTGCTGGGCGACAAGCAGTTTGGCGAGATAGGTGGAGAAGGGCTCAGTATCCTGACCCGGCAATTCCGACAACGAATCAAGCCCGCCCACGCGCAACCCCATTCGGGGTCACTTATCCGGAGCCCATCCGGGATCACCCACCCCCAGTGGATACTACACGTCGAAGTTGCTTTTCGTCAACGCACGGGTCGATGGCCCATGCGCGGCTAGGCGATCGAGAAGAAGGTGATCTGCTCGCCGCCGGCTTCCCGCTCGTGCTCGTCCTGCAGGTCGGCGTCGGGCAGCAGGCGATAGACCGTGGCGCCGAGAATGCCGTCGCCGCTGCTGCCGTCCTCGGCGAGCGGCAGCATGATCCGCTCGCCGGTGAAGTTGCGACCGAGGTTGTTGTAGATCATTCCAATCCCGCGCATGCAGGCCGGTTCCAGCACGACGCGCTTGTGCCACGGATAGAAGGTCTCGTAGATCTCGGGCGCGAAGAATTCGGACATCGGTACGCCACGCGGCGACTTGCCGAAGGCACGGACGATCTCCTCCCCGGCCAGCCGTCCGGTGAAGGTCTCCGCCGCGCGGTCGTACTTCCAGGACCATACGTAGCGCAGGCTGCGGCCGATGGCGACCGGGTCGATGTCGCTCCAGGCCGGCATCGTCTTTGCGCCGCGGGCCGTCTGCCAATGGCCGCCGATCACCTGCAGCTCGGGCGTCGCGATCGTATCGAGAAAGGTCTGGATGGTCATGATCTAAGCAAGATGGGTTTCTGGAATCGTCGCGACACACCCGAGTCGCCGCATTCCGGCGATCCAGGCTGCGGTGGAAGTATCATGGAGAGCCTTTGGGTGCGTCGTCATCCAACTCGAAGTACGCCTCGTGCTCGTCAGCAAACTCGGGAGCGACATGACCACCCTCGTCTAGGGGGACGGCCGCGTCATAGATCGTCGCGCCGATGATGCCGTCGCCGTGCACGCCGTCGTGGGCGAGCGGCAGGATGATGCGCTCACCGATCACCGCACGATCGATGTGGAGGAAGACCAGGCCGCTGCCATGCATGAAGGCGGGCTCAGTGACGACGCGGCGATGGCGCGGGAAGACCTTGCGGTAGGCATCCGGCGAGAAGAAGTCCGCCATGGCCATGCCGCGCAGCGACTTTCCGAAGGCGCGGTCGATCTCCTCACCGGCAAGCCTTCCGGTGAAGCTGTCGCTCGCCCGATCGTACTTCCAGGACCAGACATAACGCAGCGCCCGGCCGATCTTCGTGGGGTCGATATCCGCCCAGCCCGGCATCGCCTTCGATCCCCTGGCGGTGCGCCAATGCTCGGCGACCGCACGAAGATCCGGCGATGCGATGTTGTCGAGAAATGCCTGGAAGCTCATCACGACACCGGGTTAACGATCGCCGGCGCCGCGCGCCACGATCCAGATCAAGAATGGGTCGGATTTCCGGCTTGGTATCCCCGGGATCTATGTATCCCACAGGGCGGTACGGAATGCGCCGGGGTCTAAGGTCGCAGGGGAGGCGCCCAGGAGGCGCACCGGCTAAGCCTAGGAATCCAGGGGGAAGAACACGGCCTCTTCCGGCCCGAGATCCTGACCCGGGGCCTGCCCCGCCAGCGGTTCGGGTGCGGCGCGGTAATAGGTGCCGCCGATGATCCCGTCGGCCTCCACCCCGTTCTCCGAGAGCGGCAGGACGATGCGCTCGCCGATCGCCGACAGCCCGAGACGGACGAAGACCATCCCCTTGCCACGCATGAAGCCGGGCCCGGTCACGACGCGTCGGTGCCGCGGGAATGCGAGATGATAGATCTCCGGCGTATAGAACTCCTCCATCCGCATGCCGCGCAGCGACTTGCCGAAGGCGCGGTCGATCTCCTCGCCGGCCAGGCGCCCGATGAAGGCATCGGTGGCCCGGTCGTATTTCCAGGACCAGACGTAGCGCAGGGATCGCCCGATCTCGATGGGATCGATATCCCGCCAAGCCGGCATGCGCCGTCCGCCACGCGCCGCCACCCAATGGCGTGCCACCACCCGCAATTCCTCGGATTCGATCGCCGCGTAGAAGGCCTGGAAGCTCACGGGACTCACTTGAACGATGGGAAACGGGCGGGCGGTGCGGCAACGCGAGGTTGAGATATGGCACGCCGCCGCCCGCTTTGCACGGCCAGAATGTTAACCATTAATTTGCCTTCAAATCCCGAGAATGGGAGACTTCCCCGATCCGCCGATCGCAACCGGTGGGACCGGAGATCGCCGGGAGACCGATTTGGATTCCGCCGCGCCCGCCTATCCATGGCTAAAGCACTACCCGCCCGAGGTCGACTGGGCGGCGCCGCTGCATGCGAAGGCGGTCTTCGCCCTGCTGGAGGATGCGGCCGCGCGCTATCCCGAGCACGATTGCATCGATTTCCAGGACAAGCGCTACACCTATGCCGAGGTGAAGGCGCTCTCCGACCGCGCCGCCAAGGGCCTGATCGATGCGGGCTTCCGGCCCGGGATGAAGCTCGGCCTGTTCCTGCCGAACTGCCCGTGGTTCGTGGTGTTCTACTACGCGGGCCTGAAGGCCGGCGGCGTCATCGTCAACTTCAACCCGCTCTATGTCGAGCCGGAGATCGCGCGCCAGATCGAGGATTCCGAGACCGATTTCATGGTGACCCTGGATCTCGCCGTGATGCTGCCGAAGATCACCGCCATGCTCGGCACCACCCGGCTGAAGCATGTCGTCATCTGCCCGATGGCCGAGCAGCTTCCCTTTCCGCAGAGTTTCCTGTTCCCGATCGTGATGCGGAAGTCGATCGCGCACGCGCCGGACGACGCGCGCTGCATCGCGATGGGGACACTGCTGCACAACGACGGCAGGATCGAGCTGCCCCTGATCAACCCGGCGACCACGCTCGCGGTTCTGCAATATACCGGCGGCACCACCGGCGTTCCCAAGGGTGCCGCGCTCAGCCATGCCAATATCTACGTCAACGCGCAGCAGATCCGGCTGTGGTTCCACGCCATGGACAGGCCGGAGACGCGGATCGTCGGCGTGCTGCCGCTGTTCCACGCCTTTGCCATGACCTGCGTGATGAATTTGAGCCTCGCCTTCGGCGCCTGCATGCTGCTGGAGCCGCGTTTCGAGGCGCTGAAGCTGCTGCGGCTGATCGCGCGCAAGCATCCGAACGCCATGGCCGGCGTGCCGACGCTCTACAACGCCCTCCTCAACACGCCGGGCGCGGAGAACTACGATCTCTCCTCGCTGAAGATCTGCATCTCCGGCGGGGCGCCGCTGCCGCTCGAGGTCGCGAAGGCGTTCCAGGCGAAGACCGGCGCCCATCTGCTGGAGGGCTACGGCCTCAGTGAGACCTCGCCGGTGGTCTGCATCAATCCGCCCGAGCTGGGATCGAAGCCCGGCTCGATCGGCCTCCCCATCCCCGGCACGATCTGCGAGGTCGTCTCCATCGACGACCGGCGAACGGTCGTGAAGGCGGGCGAGACCGGCGAGATCTGCTTCCGCGGCCCGCAGGTCATGATGGGCTATTGGAAGCGGCCGGACGCCACGGCCGAGGTGATCATTGACGGGCGCCTCCATACCGGCGATGTCGGGCATATCGACGAGGACGGCTATGTCTTCGTCACCGACCGGCTGAAGGAGATGATCAACTGCTCCGGCTTCAAGGTCTATCCGCGCCTCATCGAGGAGGCGATCTACCAGAATCCGGCGGTGCGCGAATGCGCCGTGGTCGGCGTCCCGGATGCCTATCGCGGCCAGACCGTGAAGGCCTATGTCGCCTTGAAGGCCGATATGGATCTGAGCGAGGAGCAGCTCGATCACTTCCTGCGGAGCCGGCTCTCGAAGATCGAGATGCCGACCCAATATGAGTTCCGTGCCGACCTGCCGAAGACGGCGGTGGGCAAGATCCAGAAGAAGGTCCTGATCGACGAAGCCGCGGCGGCCGTCGCCGGCAAGTCCCCTGGGGAGAAGTCCGTATGAGAGAGGCCGTGATTGCCGGCTATGTCCGGTCGCCGTTCCATTTCGCCAACAAGGGCGATCTCGCCAAGGTTCGCCCCGACGATCTGGCGGCGGCGGTGGTGAAGGCGCTGATCGCCAATACCGGCATCGACGCGAAAGAGATCGAGGACCTGCTCTTGGGCTGCGCCTTCCCGGAAGGCGAGCAGGGCCTCAACGTCGCCCGGCTGATCGGCCTTATCGCCGACCTGCCGCAATCGGTGGCGGGCGCCACCATCAACCGGTTCTGCGGCTCCTCGATGCAGGCGATCCACTCGGCGGCGGGCGCGATCGTGATGGGGGCCGGCGACGTCTTCATCTGCGCCGGGGTCGAGAGCATGAGCCGGGTGCCGATGATGGGCTTCAACCCGATGCCCAATCCGGCGCTGAACGACCGACTGCCGGCGGCCTACATCTCCATGGGGACGACGGCGGAAAACGTCGCCAGGAAATACGGCATCTCGCGCCAGGAACAGGAAGCCTTCGCGGTCGAGAGCCAGGCGAAGGCGACGTCCGCGCGCCAGGCCGGCAAGCTGCAGGACGAGATCACGCCGATCCAGAACGGCAAGGACAGCGTCGTCAGCGACGGCTGCATCCGCGAGGGCACGACGCTCGAGGCCCTGGCCGGATTGAAGCCGGCCTTCGACGAGAACGGCGTCGTCACCGCCGGCACCGCCTCGCCGCTGACGGATGGCGCGGCAGCCTGCCTCGTCACCTCCGTCGAATATGCGAAGGCGCACGGGTTGAAGCCGCTGGCGAAGGTCCGGAGCGTCGCCGTCGCCGGCTGCGCGCCGGAAATCATGGGGATCGGCCCGGTGGCCGCCACCCAGAAGGCGTTGAAGCGCGCGGGCCTCAGCATCGACAATGTGGACGTGATCGAGCTGAACGAGGCCTTCGCCTCCCAGGCGCTGGCCTGCATGCGGGACCTCAAGATCGATCCCAAGAAGGTCAATCTCGACGGCGGCGCCATCGCCCTCGGCCATCCGCTCGGCGCCACCGGCGCAAGGATCACCGGCAAGGCGGCCGCGCTCCTGAAGCGCGAGGGGAAGCAGTTCGCACTCTCCACCCAGTGCATCGGCGGCGGCCAGGGCATCGCCACCATCCTGGAGGCCGTCTGATGGCGATCGAACGCGCCGCCGTCGTCGGCGCCGGCTTGATGGGGAGCGGCATCGCCGCCCAGATCGCCAATGCCGGCGTGCCGGTGCTGCTGCTGGACATCGTGCCGAAGGACGCCCCAAAGGATAGCCGCGGCGATCGCAGCACGATTGCGCGAGGCGCCATCGACAAGCTGCTGAAGGCCGATCCCGCGCCGCTGATGTCGAAGGCGGCGGCGAAGCTGATCACGCCGGGCAACATCGAGGACGACCTCGCGCAGTTGCAGGACGTCGACTGGATCGTCGAGGCGGTGATCGAGAAGCTCGACGTGAAGCAGGCGCTCTACCGCAAGATCGAGCCGCATCGCAAGAAGGGCTCGGTCGTCTCCTCCAACACCTCGACCATCCCGCTGCAGACCCTGGTCAAGGACGAGCCGGAGAGCCTGCAGCGCGATTTCTGCATCACCCATTTCTTCAATCCGCCGCGCTATATGCGGCTCCTGGAAGTGCTGGGCGGGCCGAAGACCCGCCCGGAAGCCGTGGCCGCGATCAGCGATTTCGGCGACCGGCGGCTCGGGAAAGCGGTCGTCGCCGCCAAGGACACGCCGGGCTTCGTCGCCAACCGGATCGGCGTCTTCTGGATGCAGGCCGCGGTCAACACCGCGCTCGATCTCGGCCTCACCGTCGAGGAGGCGGACGCGATCATGAGCCGGCCGATCGGCGCGCCGAAGACCGGCATCTTCGGCCTCCTGGACCTGGTCGGCCTCGACCTGCAGCCCCATGTCGACAAGTCGATGCGGGAGGCCTTGAAGCCCGACGACGCCTACCAATCGGTCCGCCGCGACTTCCCGCTGATGGAGAAGATGATCGCCGACGGCTATACCGGGCGGAAGGGCAAGGGCGGGTTCTATCGGCTGCAGCGGAACGGCCCTGGGGACAGTTCTGGGAAGGTCAAGGAGTCGATCGACCTCAAGACCGGCCAATATCGCGTCTCGGAAAAGGCACGGCTCGATTCCGCCGGCGCAGCGAAAGGCGGCTTGAAGGCGCTGCTCGCTCACGCCGACAAGGGCGGGCAATACGCCTGGCGCGTGCTCTCGAAGCTGCTGAGCTATGCCGCATCGCTGGTGCCAGAGATCGCCGATGACGTTGTGAACGTCGATCTCGCCATGCGCACCGGCTTCAACTGGAAGCGCGGCCCCTTCGAGATGATCGACCAGATGGGCGCTCCGTGGTTCGCGGAGAAGCTCGCCGCCGAGAAGATGCCGGTGCCGCCGTTGCTGAAGACCGCCGCGGAGAAAGGCGGTTTCTACAAGAGCGAGAACGGCGCGCTGCAGTTCCTCGGCACCGACGGTGCCTATCACGCCGTCAAGCGCGCCGAGGGCGTGCTGCTGCTCGCCGACGTGAAGCGCGCCGGAAAACCGATCCTGAAGAACGGCTCGGCCAGCCTCTGGGACATCGGCGACGGCGTCGCCTGCCTCGAGTTCCACAGCAAGATGAACGCGATCGATCCCGACACGCTCTCGCTGCTGAAGCAGTCGCTGGACCATGTCGGCAAGAAGATGAAGGCCCTCGTCGTCCACAATGAGGGCGACAACTTCTCGGTCGGGGCCAATATCGGCCTCGCCCTCTTCGCCGCCAACATCGCCATGTGGCCGATGATCGAGGACCTGATCGGCCAGGGCCAGGCGGCCTACAAGGCGGTGAAGTTCGCACCCTTCCCGGTGGTTGGTGCGCCGAGCGGCATGGCCTTGGGTGGCGGCTGCGAGATCCTGCTGCATTGCGCGGCGGTGCAGGCCCATGCCGAGACCTATATGGGCCTGGTCGAAGTCGGTGTCGGCCTGATCCCAGGGTGGGGCGGCTGCAAGGAGCTGTTGCTCCGGAATCAGCCCGGCCCCAAGGATCCGAAAGGTCCGATGCCGCCGGTCGCAGCCGCTTTCGAGACCATCTCGCTTGCCAAGGTCGCCAAATCGGCGGCGGAGGCGAAGGAGCTGAAGCTGCTGCGGCCGACCGACGCCATCACCATGAACCGCGACCGCCTGCTGTTCGATGCGAAGCAGCGTGCCCTCGCCATGCTGGCCGAAGGCTACAAGGCGCCGGAGCCGAAGGAGCTCCGCCTCCCCGGGCCGACCGGCGCCACGGCCTTGAAGCTCGCGGTCGATGGCTTCCGCCTGCAAGGAAAGGCGCTGCCCCACGACGTGACGGTCTCGACGGCGCTCGCCGAAGTGCTCTCCGGCGGCACCACCGATTTCACCGCGGTCGTGACCGAGGACCAGGTGCAGAAGCTGGAGAAGAAGGCGTTCCTCGGCCTGCTGCGCACCGGCCCCACCCTCGCCCGCATGGAGCACATGCTCACCACCGGCAAGCCGCTGAGAAATTGAGCTCTACGATCTTGAGCATCGTGCTCCAAGCCCCCACCCTACCCTCCCCCTGAAGGGGGAGGGGAACTGGAGACGAATCATGCCCGCCTACAAAGCCCCGCTCCGCGAGATCAGGTTCGTGCTCTACGAGCTCCTGAAGGCCGACACGCTCGCCAATGCGGTGCCAGCCTATGCCGAGGCGACGCCGGACGTGATCGACGCCATCCTCGAGGAGGCCGGAAAGTTCTGCGAGAACGAGCTGCAGCCGATCAACCACTCCGGCGACGAGGAGGGCTGCCATTTCGAGAACGGTGTCGTCACCACGCCGAAGGGCTTCAAGGAAGCCTATGCGAAGTTCGTCGAGGCCGGCTGGCCGGGCCTGCCCTGCGATCCCGCCTATGGTGGCCAGGGCCTGCCGAAGCTGATCAACTTCGCGGTCGAGGAGATGATCTGCTCGGCCAACCTCTCCTTCGGCATGTATCCCGGCCTCTCCAACGGCAATTACAACGCGATCCACGCCCATGGCAGCGAGGAGCAGAAGGCGCTCTATCTGCCGAAGCTGGTCTCCGGCATCTGGTCCGGCACGATGTGCTTGACCGAGCCGCAATGCGGCACCGATCTCGGCATGGTGAAGACCCGCGCCGAGGACAATGCCGACGGCTCCTGGAATCTCTTCGGCACCAAGATCTTCATCTCGGCCGGGGAGCATGACCTCGCCGAGAACATCATCCACCTTGTCCTGGCGCGATTGCCCGATGCGCCGGCGGGGATCCGCGGCATCTCGCTGTTCGTCTGCCCGAAATTTCTGCCCGATGCGCAAGGAAATCCTGGCGCGCGCAACAAGGTCGCCTGCGGATCGATCGAGAAGAAGATGGGGATCAAGGCCTCATCGACCTGCGTGATCAATTTCGACGGCGCCAAGGCCTGGCTGGTCGGCCGGCCGCACAAGGGCATGTCGGCAATGTTCACCATGATGAACACCGCGCGCCTCGCCGTCGGCATGCAGGGTCTCGGCATCGCCGAGGCGGCCTATCAGGGTGCCGTCACCTATGCCCGCGACCGGCTGCAGATGCGCTCGCTCGCCGGCGTGAAGTTCCCGGAGAAGGCCGCGGACCCGATCATCGTCCATCCCGACGTGCGGCGCATGCTGCTCCGGACCCGCGCCCTCACCGAGGCCAGCCGGGCGCTCGCCTATTGGATGGGCATGGAGCTCGACATCGCCGCGCATCATCCCGATCCCGAGCGGCGCCAAGCGGCGGATGATCTGGTGGCACTCCTGACGCCGGTCGTGAAGGCGTTCCTCACCGATCATGGTTTCGACGCCGCCAACAACGGCGTGCAGGTCTTCGGCGGCCACGGTTATATCCGCGAATGGGGCATGGAGCAGCTGGTGCGCGACGCGCGGATCACCCAGATCTACGAAGGCACCAACGGCATCCAGGCCCTCGACCTGGTCGGCCGCAAGCTGCCGACCGGCATGGGCCGCCTGGCGCGCCGCTTCTTCCATCCGGTCTCGGAGTTCGTCGAGACCGCGGGCGAGAAGCCGGAAATGGCGGAGTTCGTCCTGCCGCTGGCCAAGGCCTTCGCCAAGCTCCAGCAGGCGACCGCCTGGCTCGCCCAGGCCGGCGTCGCCGATCCCGAGGAAGCGGGTGCTGCGGCGACCGATTACCTGCGGCTCTTCGCTCTGGTGGCCTTGGGCTACATGTGGTGCCGGATGACGGAGATCGCGCTGGAGAAGAAAACCGGCGACGAGGCCGCCTTCTACGAAGCGAAGCTCGGCGCCGCGCGCTTCTTCATGGCCCGCATCCTGCCGGAAACCAACAGCCTGTTCACCGTGCTGACTGCGGGCAAGGCAACACTGATGGCGCTGCCGGCGGAGGCGTTCTGAGCGCCTACTCCGCGGCGCGCCCCTTCTGCCAGGGGACTTGCGGGAATTCCCGCGCGGCTTCCTTGCGCTCCCAGTCGAACATGTAGTCCCGGGTCATCGGCACGGTCTGGATGCCGCGCGCCATCTGGATCTGGAACACCATGTTGTAGTCGTAGCGGAACGAAAGCTCGCTGCCGATCAGGTAGAACTCCCACATGCGGCAGAAGCGTTCGTCGTAGAGCGCCTTGATCTCGGCGCGATGCTTCTCGAAGTTGGCGCGCCACGCCTTCAGCGTCTCGGCGTAGTGCAGGCGCAGCACCTCGATGTCGGTCACCCAGAGTCCGGTCTTCTCGATCACCGGCAGCACTTCCGAGAGCGCCGGGCTGTAGCCGCCTGGGAAGATGTATTTCCTGAGCCAGGGATTGGTGTAGCCCGGCCCGTCGCGACGGCCGATCGCATGCAGCAGCATGGCGCCGGTGGGTTTGAGCAGGTTCTCGACCTGCTTGAAGAACTCCGGATAGTGCTTCAAGCCGACATGCTCGAACATGCCGACCGAGACGATGCGATCGAACTTCTCGGGGATCTCCCGATAATCCTGCAGGCGGAACTCGACCTGTCCCTCGAGCCCGGCGTCCTTGGCGCGCTGTTGCGCGACCTCCAGCTGCTCCTTGGAAAGCGTGACGCCGATGACTTTGACGCCGGCGGTCTTCGCGAGATAGATGCCGAGCGCGCCCCAGCCGCAGCCGATGTCGAGCACCAGCTGTCCCGGCTCCAGCAGCAGCTTGGAGGCGATATGGCGCATCTTCGCCTGCTGCGCCTCGCCGAGGCTGATCGAGAGCTTCGGCCAATAGGCGCAGGAATACTGCATGCTCTCGTCGAGGAAGAGCGAGAAGAGCTTCCGGCTGAGGTCGTAGTGATGGGCGACGTTCTCGCGCGCCCGGCCGATCGGGTTGGTCTGGTGCCACCAGCGCAACAGCCGGTTCGCCCCGTCGGAGAGCCGCTGGGTCCAGACGCCGGTCAAGGCGGTGGTATTCGCGAGGCCGATATCTATGAGGTCGTAGAGCGAGCCCTGCTCGATGGTGAGCCGGCCGTCCATATAGGCCTCACCCACCTTCAGCCAGGGATTGAACGCGAGCTCGCGCCCAACCGCAGCGTCGTGGAGCTTCAACGTAACGGCCGGCCCATTGTCCGAGCCGTATGAACGTCGATGGCCGCGGTGGTCGATGAGATCGACCCTTCCGTGCTTCAAGCCGTGTTTCAGCAGGCTACCGAACATCTCCCCATGATCCCCTGATGCCTCGTCGTGCCGTGCCATGAAACACTAATTTAACCAATTCCAGCCCGTCAATCGGCCCAGCCATGCGCTCACCTCCAATCTGATAACGGGTTGATGCAAGGTGGGTTTCCTCGGAATCGGCCGACAGGGCATGGCTTCCCATGGCCCGGGAACCGCGGGTGGCCGGCTTGACAGGGGGGCTGGAAATCAGCAGAGATGCCCGGGCAATCGACGTTTTGGCCAGCCTTGTCGACCCGGCAGCGGGGGGTAACCCCTTCCTCGCCGGCGGTCTTTCAAGCTCCCAACCACGTTGTGTGTGGGTCGCCCGGGACGTCCGCGCGATCGGTTTCAAGCTTGAGGAGGCCGCAATGGCTCAGGGTACTGTGAAGTGGTTCAACTCCGTGAAGGGTTACGGATTCATCCGTCCCTCCGACGGCTCCAGCGACGTGTTCGTGCACGTGACCGCCGTCGAGCGCGCGGGGCTGAGCGGATTGGCCGAAGGCCAGAAGATCAGCTATGACATCGCCACCGAGCGCGGCAAGACCGCAGCGGTCAATCTGAAGGCGATCTAAGCCCGATCGACGCTTTTCGGAACGGGCGGCTGCCTTCGGGCGGCCGCCCGTTTCATTTTGGGCCGCCTTTTTGAATCAGGAGGGGCGATGCGCGCCGCCTATTACGAGAAGCTGGGTCCGGCGAAGGATGTACTGAAGGTCGGCGACCTGCCGAAACCCGAGCCGGCGGCGGGCGAGATCCTGGTCCGGGTGAAGGTCTCCGGCGTCAACCCCTCGGACGTGAAGATGCGCATGGGGACGTCCAGCGCCGCCAACGAATACCCCCGCATCATCCCCCACAGCGATGGCGCGGGCGTCATCGAGGCGGTCGGCGAAAACGTGCGCAAGGACCGGGTTGGGCAACGGGTCTGGCTCTGGAATGCGCGCTGGCAGCGGGCTTTCGGCACTGCCGCCGAATACGTCGCCCTGCCGGCGGAGCAGGCCGTGCCGCTGCCCGACGCGGTGGATTTCGAGGCCGGCGCCTGCCTCGGCATTCCCGCCCTGACCGCCTGGCAAGCGGTGGAGACCGATGGCGGCGTCGCCGGCGATTGGGTGCTGGTCCAAGGCGGCGCCGGCTCGGTAGGGCATTATGCCGTGCAGATGGCGAAGCTGAAGGGCGCCAGCGTGATCGCCACCGTGAGCTCACCGGAGAAGGCGAAACGCGCGACCGAAGCGGGTGCCGATGCGGTGGTGAACTACAAGAGCGAGGATCTCGCGGCCAAGGTGAAGGAGCTCACCGCCAGCCGCGGCGTCGAGCGCGTGATCGAGGTCGATCTCGCCGCCAATATCGCGAAGCTGCCGGCGCTGGTCGCCGATTACGGCATGATCGTGGTCTATGGCTCCGGCGCGCGGGAGGTGCCGGTCGGCTTCGGCCCGTCGATCCTCGGCAAT
>DATKNM010000500.1:0-2917 GCA_035541335.1 Binatia bacterium | reverse complement strand
AGGGCGCGGCCGATCTCGAAGTCGAGGCCCTTGATGTCCTGCGGCAGGCTGGGATCGCGCACCACGCTCACCGCCGGATCGGCGGCGGCGCCCGATGGCATTAGAGCCGACACCGTCAGTGCCAGCGCCAGGAGGACGATGCCGATCGTACGAAACTCAAGCCACGCGGACATAGCCCATCATACCGGTTTCCTGATGCTCGATGATATGACAGTGGAGCATCCAGGCACCGGGATTGTCGGCGACGAATCCGACCTTCAGCCGTTCGTTGGGGACGACCAGCGTCGTGTCGGCGAAATGCGGCAGGACTTTCCGCTTGTTCGACTGCAGCACCTTGAAGGTATGGCCGTGGAGATGGATCGGATGCGGATGCGGCGTGCCGTTGATGATCTCCATCACGATGGTGGCGCCCTTCGGGAACTCCGCCAGCGGCGCCGGCAGATGGCCTTCTTCCATGGAAGGCCAGGTCTGGCCGTTCATGGCCCAGAACGTGCGCTGCGTCAGGCAGAGCCCGTCCGCCGCCGGCAGCACTGTGCCGTCGGGCAGCTTCAGATCGGTCGGCAATGGACTCGCGACTGACGCCGCGCTCAAGCGCAGGGTGAAGGTCACGGCGCCTCCCGGCTTAGGCTCCGGCAGGTCAGGAACCTGAAGCGGTGCCGGGGCGAAGGCGGGGCGATCGAGCGGCGCGCCCTCCGTCTCGAACTCTGCCAGCAGGATCGGATCGGCGGCGTAGTAGTTCATCAGCCGCACGCGCTCGCCGGGTTTCGCGGGCGCGCGGAAGGCGAGGTCGAGCCGCATCGCCGGTCCCATCCGCCAGGTGTCGAGCGGCGTCGGCGCCAGCGCATTGCCGTCGGTGGCGATCATCCAGGCGGGCGTGCCCTCCAGGCCGAGATCGATCAGCCGCGTCATATCGACGTTCAGGAACCGCACCCGGATGTCGCCGTTGGCCGGAACCTTGAAGACCGGCTGGTGCATGTCGTTCACGGTCTGGAACGAGCCGAAGGTGCCGGCGGTGCCGGCGCCCTTGTCGGTCGTCAGCGCGCCGAAGCTGCCGTCATCCTGCACGCGCCAGTCGCGATAGAGGCAGACGAGATCGGCGTCGAACGGCTTGGTCTCGTCACCCTCGATGACCAGGACTCCCGCCAGGCCCTCGCCCAACTGGGTGATGGTGTCGCAATGGGGATGGAAGAAGAAGGTGCCGGGATTGGGCGGCCGGAACTCATAGGTGAAATCCTGCCCCGGCAGCACGGGGTCCTGGGTGAGGTAGGGCACGCCGTCCATGCCGTTCGGCAACCGGATGCCGTGCCAGTGGACCGTGGTGTGCTCGGCCAGTGCATTGTGCAGCCGCGCCCGCAGCCACTGGCCATGTTTCATCCGGATCACGGTCAACCCGTCGCCGTAGCCCAGCACGGGGGTTTCCCGCGCCGGGGCGGGGAGCAACTGCCGTGGCCGCTGCTGTGCGGTCAGCGCGACCTCATGGACATCCGCGCCCTGCGGCGCCCGCGGCGCTGCCGGATAGCGCGGCGCGGCGCTGAAGGCGTGGCGGGCAATGCCGGCGCCGGCCAGCGCGAGACCGGCGCCGCCGATGCCGATCAGTGCGCGCCGGTTCAGGCGATGATGCGGAAGCGTGGCGGACAGGATCGGCTGCTCTCTTGTGTTGTTCCGTCCTCTACTGGCCGACCGCCGAGGGATTGTCCAGGCTGTCGGAGCCTGCGACGGTGATTTTGATCTTCATCACCGCGACCGCCGCCTCGAAGGACTTGGCCTGGGCGACCAGCGTGTCGACCACGTTCTGGACGATCTTGTTCCCCTCCGGATTGTCCGGGCCGATCATCTGGTCATAGGCCATCTTGCCGCTGTCCGCCGTCTGCTTCAGCACGGTCATCGCCTCGGTCGCGGCCGCCGTGGCGGCGTCGATGCGCGGCGCGTCCTTGGCGTCCTTGGCGGCGACCAGGTCTTTGAGGCTCGGGCCCTGGATCACGCTGCCGTCGGTCCGGGTGTAGCGGCCGGTATAGACGTTGACGATGCCCTTCTCGTCATAGAAGTGCGAGTTCTGGGTATTGTCGCTGAAGCAGTCATGCTCCTCCTCGGGGTCGTGCAGCATGAGGCCGAGCTTGGTGCGCTCGCCGGCGAGCTCGCCGTAGGAGAGGCTGCCGATGCCGGTGAACATGGCGGCGAGGCCGGCCGCGGGGTCGGCCAGCAGCCGCTTGCGGCCCGGCCCGTCTTCGGCGAAGACCGCTTCCATCTTCTTCAGGTCGGCGATCAGGAGATCGGTCGCTGCGCGCAGATAGTCGGCGCGGCGGTCGCAATTGCCGTGGGTGCAGTTCTTGGCGTCGTAGTCGGTCGCCGGGCGGTTGCCGGCGCCGGGACCGGTGCCGTTCAAGTCCTGGCCCCAGAGCAGGAACTCGACCGCGTGATAGCCGACGGCGACGTTGGCCTCGTTGTCGCCGGCTTCCTCGAGCGAGGCGATCAGGTCGGGCGTGATCTTCGAGGCATCGACCGTCTTGTTGCCGAGCTTCAGCGTCGGATTGGCGATGACGTTCAGCGTGTAATAGGGATTGCTGTCGGAGGACGTGCCGTAGGTCTTCGCATCGACATAGTCGATCAGGCCCTCGTCCAGCGGCCAGGAATTGACGTCGCCCTCGATGTCGTCGATCTCCGGATTGCCGAAGCGGAAGGCTTCGCTCTGCATGTAGGGCACCCGCGCAGCGATCCAGGCGCCGCGCGCGGCCTTCAGGTTCGCGTCGGTGGGCGCCGCGAGGAAGGCATCGACCGCCGTCTTCAGCGTCTCCGCGCCGGCGATGGCGTCCTGATAAGTCGCCTCGGCGATATTGGCGTAGTTGGTGAGGATCGCCTTGGGATCGGGCGCCGCAGCCTGCGCGCTCGCGCTCAGGCAGGTACCGGCCAGCAGGATTGC
>DATKNM010000499.1:0-12838 GCA_035541335.1 Binatia bacterium | reverse complement strand
GTGGGAATCTCCCTCGCCGAGTTCTAGTCCGGGAATCCTACGCGCGAGACGATCGGGTGTCAGTGGAAATCCCGGTCAGTGGAAATCCCGGCTGCGGATGTCGAGCAGGGTGTCGGCGCGGTGCCAGGGGTCTGGCGTGGGATCGCGGGGGTCGGGGCGCGGGGGCTGGCGGGTGACCGCGTCGGCATGGGCGTGGGGCACGGGCATGGTGGCCTTATGGACATCGCGCGGATGCATCGGGGGCTGGTCGGGCGGCGGCGCAGCGTCCTCGCGGAGATCGGTGAGCAAGGCCGTCAGGTCGACCAGCCGCTCCGCCACCACATGAATGACCTGGTGCGGCGGCTTGCCCTCGACCTGCAGCTTGCCCTCGCAGCCGACCAGCTTCGCGGTCATGACGGTGCGGCGGAAGCGCTGGAACATGTGGTTCCAGACCACCAGGTTGGCGATGCCGGTCTCGTCCTCGAGGGTCATGAAGATGACGCCGCTGGCGGTGCCCGGCCGCTGGCGCACCAGGACGAGGCCCGCGATCCGCACCCGCGCGCCGTTCTTCGCCGCCGCGAGCCGGTCGGTGGCGATGACGCCGCGCTTGGCGAGCCGCGCGCGCAGGAAGCCGAGCGGATGGCGCTTCAGGCTCAATTGCAGCGCGCGGTAATCCTCGATCACATGCTGGGAGAGCGGCATCTCCGGCAGGCCGGCCCCATCATCAACCGCCTCCGGCGTGGCCGCTTCCGGCGCGGCGAACAGCGGCAGCGGCGCTTCGCCGAGACCCTTCACCGCCCAGAGCGCCTGGCGCCGGTCGAGCTCCAGCGAGCGGAAGGCATCGGCTTCGGCGAGGCGCGTCAGGGTCCGCGCCTCCAGCCCGGCGCGGCGCCAGAGCTGCGCGGCGTTGCGATAGCCGGAGCCGCGCGCCGCGACCAGCTTCGCGATCTCCGCCTCGCTGACGCCCTTCCCCTGGCGGAAGCCGAGGCGTAGGGCGAGGCCCCTCTCCTCCCTCTGCTCCACCGTGCAGTCCCAGTCGCTGAGGTTCACATCGACCGGACGCACCTCGACGCCGTGCTCGATCGCGTCGCGCACGATCTGCGCCGGCGCGTAGAAGCCCATGGGCTGGCTGTTCAGGAGTGCCGCGGCGAAGATCGCCGGGTGATGGCACTTAAGCCAGGCAGAGATGTAGGCGAGCAGCGCGAAGCTCGCGGCATGGGATTCCGGGAAGCCGTAATTGCCGAAGCCCTCGATCTGCTTGAAGCAGCGCTCGGCGAAATCGCGGGTATAGCCGTTCTTGACCATGCCGCCGATCAGCCGGTCGCGGTACTTGATGACGTCGCCGTTGTGGCGGAAGGTCGCCATGGCGCGGCGCAGCCCGTCGGCCTCGTCGGCGGTGAAGTTCGCCGCCACCATGGCGATCTTCATCGCCTGCTCCTGGAAGAGCGGCACGCCCAGGGTCTTCTCCAAAACCGCCTTCAGCTCCGGCTTCTGGTATTCCACCGCCTCCCTGCCCTCGCGGCGGCGCAAGTATGGATGCACCATGTCGCCCTGGATGGGCCCCGGCCGCACGATCGCGACCTCGATGGTGAGGTCGTAGAGCTTCCGCGGCTTCAGGCGCGGCAGCATGCTCATCTGCGCCCGGCTCTCCACCTGGAAGACGCCGACCGTGTCGGCGCGGCAGAGCATCTCGTAGACCTCGGGATCGTTCATCGGGATCGCCGCCAGCGAAAGAGGCGGCCCGCCCTGCTCTTGGATCAGGTCGAACGCCTTGCGGATGCAGGTCAGCATGCCCAAGGCGAGGATATCGACCTTCATCAGCCCCAGGGATTCGAGATCGTCCTTGTCCCATTGGATGACGGTGCGGTCGGCCATGGCCGCGTTCTCGATCGGCACCAGGGAGGACAAAGGACCCCGAGAGATCACCATGCCGCCGACATGCTGGGAGAGATGGCGGGGAAAGCCCATCAGCGCGTGGGCCAGCGTCAGGGTCATGGCGAGGCGCGGATCGGCGGGATCGAGGCCCAATTCGCGCACCCGCGTCTCCGGCACCGCCTCGTGGGACCAGCCCCAGATCGACTTCGCCAGGATCTCGGTCACGTCGGTCGAAAGGCCCATGGCCTTGCCGACGTCGCGGATGGCGCCGCGGGAGCGATAGCAGATGACGGTCGCGGCAAGGCCGGCGCGACCGCGGCCGTACTTGTTATAGACGTACTGGATCACCTCCTCGCGCCGCTCATGCTCGAAATCGACGTCGATGTCCGGCGGCTCGTTGCGGGCGGCGCTGATGAAGCGCTCGAAGACAGCGTTGCCCTCCTCGGGGTCGATCGCGGTGATGCCGAGGCAATAGCAGACCGCTGAATTCGCCGCCGAGCCGCGGCCCTGGTGCAGGATCTTCTGCTCCCGGGCGAAGCGCACGATGTCGTGGACGGTGAGGAAATAGGGCGCGTAGTCGAGCTCGGCGATCAGCCTGAGCTCGTGCGCGATCTGTTGCGTCACGGCGGCGGGAACGCCTTTCGGATAGCGCCAGCGGGCGCCTTCGGCGGTGAGCCGGGTCAAGGTCTGCTGCGCCGTCTCCTCCGGACCGACGACCTCGGTCGGGTATTCATAGCGAAGCTCGTCCATGGAGAAGCGGCAGCGCCCGGCGATCGTGACGCTGCGATCGACCGCGGCCTCGAAGCCACGGAAGAGGCGCCGCATCTCGGCCTCGGGCTTCAGGTGCCGCTCCGCGTTCTTCCGCAGGCGATAGCCGGCCGTGTCGATGGTGCAGATGTGGCGGATGCAGGTCAGCACGTCGGCCAGCATCCGCCGCTCCGGCACGTGGTAGCGCACGTCGTTGACGGCGACGGTCGGCAGGCCGGCCCGGTCCGCCAGCGCCTGCAGCGCCTTCATCCGCCGCCGGTCGTCGCCGTGATAGCGGTGGCTGAGGGCGAGATAGGCGGATTTGCGGAAGTCGAGTTTGAGCTTTGAAAGAAATACCGAGAAGGAGTCTTCTTCGTTGCTCGCCTCATTCTGTGTCGTCATGCCCGGCGAAGGCCGGGCCAAGCCCGGGCATGACGACCGAGTGGGGAGGGCCGTTGGGGAGTCTTCCGGCGGCAGCGCGATGACGATCATCCCTTCGCCGCCGGCGGCGAGGTCGGCGTAATCCAGGTGGCATTCGCCCTTGGGCGCGCGGCGGCGGCCGAGGGTTAGGAGCTCGCAGAGGCGGCCATAGGCGAAGCGGTCGGTGGGATAGACCAGGACTTCGCATCCATCGCCGAATTCCAGGCGGCAGCCGACCACCAGGCGGAACTGGTGCTTCCGCGCGGCCGCATGGGCGCGGGCGATGCCGGCCAGCGAGTTCCGGTCGGTGATCGCGATCGCGTCATGGCCGAGCGCCGCCGCGGTCGCGACCAGCTCCTCGGCATGGGCGGCGCCTTCCAGGAAGCTGAAATTGGTGAAGGCGGAGAGCTCGACATAACCGGTCACGCGAAAACACCGTGCAGGAACCAGCGCGGCGCGCGGCGATCCTGATAGAGTCCGGCGCGATAGAGCCAGTAGCGGCCGCCCGCCTCGTCCTCGACGCGGTAATAGTCGCGGGTCTCCAGCGCCTCATCGGCGCCGCTCGCGGCCGGGCGCCACCATTCCGGCGCGATCCGCTCCGGCCCCTCGGCCCAGACCACGCGATGCTGGATGCGGCGCCAGCGGAAGGTGATCGGCGGATCGTCCGGCACCGGCGCCATCACCTCGATCGGCTCCGGATTGGGCAGCAGCCGGGTCGGGCGCGGCGGCAGGCTCGGCCACGGCTTCTGCTTCGTCTCTTCGAGCGGCGGCACCAGCTTCACCGCGCGCTCCGGAACATAGCTCTCGACCGGCATGGGCCGCGCCAGGCGATCGGCGCCGAGGCGGTTCGCCAGCCGGTCCATCAAGGGTGCGAGATCGGCGGCGGAGATCGCGGATTCATCGGCATCGATCAGCCCGGATTGCAGCGGCGTCGCGACCTCGGTGCGGTCGGCGGCGAGGCTCATGAATTCGATGCCGGGTCCAGGATCGATCTGCTCCAGCTTCCCGGCGACCAGGTGAAAGAGATGCCGCGGCTCGGCGCTGGGCCGCGCGGTGCCGACGGCGATGGCGGAGACCGCGCCGTCGATGCGATAGGCGGAGAGCCTGAGGCTGCGAGCACCGCGTTGGTGCTCGGCGAGCTCCCGAGAAAGGCGCTCGACCAGCAGCTCCGCCACGCGATGGATCGATTCCGGGGTCGCGATCGGCTCGGCGAAGCCGAGGCTGACCCGCCGGTCGGGCGGCGGCGATAACGGCGACAGCGTCTCGCCGGCACAGCCCAGGGCCTGGTCGAGCCGGGTGATGAGCGCGGTGCCGAAGCGCTGCGCGAGGCCCGCGCGCTTCATCGGATAGAGATCCCCGATCTTGCGCAGGCCGACGCGCATCAGCCCGTCGGCGGTCGCGGCATCGATGCGCAGAGCCTGCACCGGCAATCCCGCCAGGGCGCCGGAGACCGAGCCCGGCGGCAGGATCGCGCCGGTGCCGAACCGCGCCCCGCTGAATCTGGCGGTCGCCCAGGCGGCGCCGATCGTGCCGGCGATGGCGCCGGTGGCGGAGAGCGCGTGGCTCTCCAGCCGCCGCAGCGCGTCCTCGAGCAACTGCCGCTCGCCACCCCAGAGATGGGCGCAGCCGGTGACGTCCAGCATCAGCCCGTCGGCGGGATCGGGGGCCACCAGCGGCGAGAAGCGGGTCGCCCATTCCGCGAGGCGATGCAGGGCCGCGGCATCACCGGCGGGATCGGCCGGCTCGACCATCAGCCCCGGCGCCAAAGCCTGGGCATCGGCGACGCCGAGACCCGGCGCGATGCCGAGCTCCAAGGCGAGACGATCCGCCGCCGCCACCTGGCGGCGCGGACCCGCGGTCTCGACCAGGATCAGCGGCCGGTCGGTCGACTGTCCGTCAGCCCGCGACTTGTCGTTTTGCCGCGCCCGTCTCCAGCGATCGATCGACCAATGCTTCAGCCAGATCGCCAGATAGCGGCGCGGCATGGAGGAGATCCGATCCATCCGCCTGCTCCATCATCCATTCCGCGGGACGTCCGCCGCGACAGCGCGCGAGCCGGACCTGCCATTTGAGAGCGCCGCCGCCGGGCAGCGACGTCACGCGCCAGCGCGTCATCGCCGCGACCGGCTGCCTCGCCTCGCGCTCGGCCTCGGTCATCAGCCGCCAGCGGCGCAAGGCGAAGGCGGTGACGCCGCTCGTCTCCGCCGCGAGCTGCAGCCGGCGGCTGGCGGTCAAGTCGAGCCTGCCGATCTCGGCGATGACCGCGCCGAGGCCTTTCGACTTCAGCCCCTCTTCCATCGCCCAGAGCGCCTCGTCGTCGCGCCGGGCCGAGACCAGGATCAGCCGGTCGGGATCGAGCCGCTGCCGGACGAGGCCCTGTTGGGAAAGGCCCTGTTGGGAAAGGCCCTGTTGGGAAAGGCCGGGGGCATAGAGGTCGATCGAAGCCCGGGCGGCCGCGCGCAGGATCCAGAGCACCGGGCCGGCGGCCTGGAGCTTCGCCAGCCAGAAAGCCGCGAAGCCGGCCGCGGCCGCGCCCTGCTCCCGGTCGGCGCCCTCGCCGGCGATTTCATGGAGGGCGCCGTGGGGCAGTCCACCCCATGGCAGATGCGTATCCATGGTAGGGATGCCGAGCGACACCACCCGATCTTGTAGTCGGCTCCAGCGGGAGAGACCCGACCGGCCCGGCCCGGCCCGCTCCAGCCGCGCCACCGCATGCTTCAGCTCATTGAGAGAAAACGGCTTTATCGTCGCCGCCGCGGGATGAACCGGGGCGGTGGGCAGATCGGCCGGGGGCTTGGTCGCAACGGGCATGGGACGAACATAAGGGGCGAATACAGGCTTATGTTCATCATGTGTTCCGGTGAGCGGTGGAGTCAAGAATTGAGAACAAAACAGGAATTAAAAGAATTTGCGTAACGACGGCAGCTATCCCGCGATGATCGTGTCGGCCGCTTTTTCCGCGATCATGTAGACGGCACTGGCGATGAAATACCCGGGAATCCGCGGAAAGACCGAGGCGTCGACGACACGCAGACGATCGATGCCATGGACGCGGAAATCGGAATCGAGCACGCCGCCATCCGCCTTGCGGCCGATGGCGCAGGTGCCGCAGGCATGGTGCCCCCAGGCTTTCCGGCGGACGAAGTCCCGCAGCGCTTCCGGAGTCTGGATGTCGGGCCCCGGCAATTCCTCGGCAGCGATGATCCGCTCCGCCCGCAGCCGCTCCGTCATCTGGCGCACGAAGCCGATGCCAGCGACGATCGCGTCGAGGTCCTCCCCCGCCGGATCATCCTTCGGGTCGAGATAGTGGAAGTTGATCGACGGCGGATCGCAGGGATCCGCCGACTGAAGCGAAACCCGCCCGGCGCGATTCCGCGTGTAAGCCTTCAATATGCCCCAGGTCAGGCAGTCGTGCCGCTCCGCGACAATGCGGGAGTAGCCCTCGAAATAGCCATGAAAGTCGGCGAGGAGTGCCATCATGAAGAGATCCGGCAACAGTTTCTCGGGGTTCGATCGCTTGGTCACCACGAGCCCGGCACCGTTCGACGTGTACATGCCGCACCGGAACCGCTTCCAGGCGCGATACAGCGGATCGCCGCGCGCGAATCGCGCCTTCCGCAGCGAGGGCCAGATCTTCGCCATGCGGTTGACGACGCCGATCTCGTAGCGATCCTGCAGATTGGCGCCGACGCCCGGCAGGTCGACACGAACCCGAATGCCGAGCGCCTCGAGTGCCCGCGCCGGCCCGATGCCGGAGAGCATGAGGAGCTGCGGCGTATTGAAGGCTCCGCCCGCCAGGATCACCTCCCGGCGCGCCCGGATATGCACCGGCGGCTGGTGGGCGTTCGCCGACCCCTGGTGGGCCCGATAGAGCCGGGCGCCGACCTGACAGGCGACGCCCAGCGCCCTGCGGTCGGCATCGACGATCACGCGCGTCACCAGAGTGTTCAGGCGGACCTGAAGCAGCCGTGGCCATTTGCCGGCCACCGCACGCACTCGTTCTCGCGTGCCGTTGCGGGCATGGCGCCGCGTCGTCAGCGGCGTATAGGCCAGTCCCTCCGGCGGTTCGGCGATCGAGGCTGCATCGTTGGGGTCGATGAACGCGCGGAACAGGCGCCGCAGGAATTTCTCGATCCCACCGGTGCGTTCGATCACCGCCTCGGCGGATTCGACCACCACCTTGACCAGTTGCAGATCGGTCAGCGCATCGCGCGGCAAGGCCTTCTCGGTCGCGAGCCAGCCCTTCCAGCCATGCCCTGATCGATCCAGGCCGAGCATCGCCGCCAGGCGCGCAAGGGGCCGATGGCGGCAATTCTCCAGGCGCTTGAGGTAGGTTGCCATGTGCTCCGCCGACCAGGAGGGATCGCCGGTCAGCGCGGCCATGGCGTCCCAATCGGCAGCCGGCGGCGCCACGAAGATCATGGCGTTGTGCGCAGTGCAGCCTCCCAGACAGGAAGCGCGCGGATAGAACGTCGCCGCCTCGGGTTCGTCGGCGTAGCGACGAACGAAGAATTGCCAGGAGATTGCCTCGTTCTCGGAGGCAAGCGTATGGAAGGCCGGGACGTCGTAGTCGTCCGGCAGCCGATTGCCGCCGGGATCGACGGGATCGCCGCCCGCCATCTCGCGCGGATCGCCGCCGGCCTCGAGCAGGATGACCTCGTAGCCGGCCTCCGCCAAACGAGCGGCGACCGTCCCGCCGCCGGCGCCGGACCCGACGACCACATAGTCGCCCTCAGCATCCCAGGTGACCGCCGATTCGGACATACGGAACAGTTACAGCGTCTTCAGGAACTCGATCAAGGCGCGCTTGTCGGCATCGCTCAGTCCGGGTTCCCCGGAGACCCTGTCAGTCCCGAAGTAGTGTCCGCGGTTGACCACGTAATCGGGGCACTTGCTCAAGCCGTAGAGGTCGCGGGCAAGGGGACCGAACACCTGCCGGACCGTCTCTTCATCGGCGTCGGCCGGCAGGGCGGCGAGGTCGCGCTTTGCCCGCGAGGCCACGGAGAACACGTTCCACAGGTTCGCGATCTCCGAGCCGATGTCCTTCTTCTCCGAAACGATATAGAGATCGCCGAGCAAGCCGATCGGCGTCCCCTTCGGCACCGGGCCGATCCTCACGCCGCCGGCGCTGTCGAAGAAGCGGGGAAGCAGCCAGCCCAGCGGCTTGCGCAGCGCAACCAGAGCATCCGGAAGATAGCCGGGCGGTGCACTGAGGTAGCTCGTCGCCGTCGTGCGGTCGATGAGGCCGACGCCCTTGTCGCCGAGCACGCTATCGACCGCGCGCTTCTCCGGCCACAGCAATTGCTCGATGCCGCTTTGGAACGACTCCATCCTCGCCGCCACCGACGGGCTTGCGTTGAAGTCGCCGAGCGTGTTGTTGAGGAGATATGGTCCGGTCGACCACAAGCTGATCAAGGAGGGCGGCCTGGTATAGCCGCGCCCACCAGCCGGCATCTGATATGTGAGGTCGGCTCCCGTGAACGGATCCTTGACGGTGATCTCGCCGACCGACGGCAGGGACTTGTAGCCATGGGATGAGAAGTTGTCCCAGACGTTGCCGGCGATCGCATTGGTCGCCAGCGGACTGCAGGCGTTGGTCCGCAGCAGGGTGACGGGAATGCGGAATTCCGAGGAAAGGTAGTTGTGGTCCAGGAAGTCCGGTTGCTGGACGATCGCCCGCATCTTCGACTTGAAGTCTTCGGTCTTGGTCCAGGCCCAGTACTTGTTCCAGCAATCGAGGTAGTTCGGCCCGTTGCAAGCCTCGGAGTTCGGCGTCTGCATGCCCTGCAACGGCGCCGGCAGCTTGCTCGAATGGCAACGCCCACACCGCTCGGCAAAGACCGTCCGACCCCGGTCCAGGATCGACGTGTCGTTGGTCAGATAGGCGCTGCCGCCCGGCGCGTCCGCCAGCTTGTCGGGCCGTCCGGCCTGGAGCAGAAACTCCGCCATGTAGAGCGTCTGCGCCTCGGTCGCCCGCCAATAGGAAGAGTTCCGCTCGGCGGTCGCGATCTCGATCGGTGTCAACGGTTTGCCGCCGGTGAAGGTGAGGAAGTGCTTCATCCACTCCTCACTGAACAAGCCGATGTTGATGTAGACGCGGTTGAGCGCGCCAAGCACGCCGACCGAATCGGACGCGTCCTTGAGGACCCGCGGCGTGTTGACCAGGGGCGCCTGATAGAAGGCGTTGAGCGGGCTGTCCTTGAAGAAATCGTTGAACTGCTTGTTGTTGAGCTCACCGCCCGCGAGCGGCTCGCGGCCGTAGCGCAGCGCCTGCCCCATCCGGTCCTGGAGGTCGTAGACCGCGTTCATGGTGCGCGGGTTGACGATGCTGTCGCTGGAGACCAGCGACGTGTCGAGCGAGCCCGGTCGATAGCTGTGCAGGAGTTGAAACACGAAGTTGGACGGGTCGGCGCTCCATACGAAGACCCGGTCAAACCAGAAATACTGCGAGCCGACCGTCGAATTGAGATCGGCCCAGGCGGGGTGATCGGGGTCGGCCGGCGGATGGATCGGGCTGGGGCCGATGTGGCAGAAGCCGCACGCCATTCCGACGCGATACGGCCGGATCAGATCCTTGGACTGGTAGTAGCTCGGGTCGCTGTAGAAGCGCTTCGCGTCCCATTTCTTGCGCGCGGCTTCATCGAAGGCCGGGTTGGGAAACAGCCGCAGGCCGACGATCCCGGTCGGCTCGCCGTAATATGACCCGACCGGCACGACACCATGGCCCCTGGCGCCGATCTCGACGCCGGGATACTTGGCAGGATCGCTGAAGGGATCCGGTGTGCCGCAGTTCGGAATCCGCTGATCCAGCCACAGGCCGAAATGCTTGGGATCCGGCCCCTTCGCCTTTTCGAAGCAGGGCTCGTTGACGACCCCGAAGTATTCCCAGCGATTGTCGCGGCTGTATTTCAGTCCCGGCGCCGAGGAGATCGTCTTCAGCAGATCGAAGGTGCCGAAACTGTAATTGGTCAGCACGTCCCAGAAGCGATCGTTGCCGCCGCTCCAGACGAGCCACATGTTTCGGCCCTTCACCTCGTCGGGTGAGAGCGCGATACCGCCGTCCATATCGTGGAAGTAGTCTTCATCCGCCGGCGGAAAGGATTCGGCGGTCCGACCCGCACGCATCGCCTCATCCTGATCGCCGCCGTCCGGCGCCGCAGGACCACTCAATGCCCCGAGAGCGCCAATCAGCGCGACCGGAGCCAGCAGAGCCCGGACAAGACGTTGCATTGTACGGACTATAATACTAACATCTCTTGTACAAGCAAAGACGGTATTTCCCATCCACGGGAGTTCTGGCAGTCAGGGGGCTGGCGATGCCGGGATTACGAACACCGATAAGTCTTGCTACTGGCACAGAGCGCTAACTGATGCCGACGGAAGAGCCCAAAGCTCGACCGGTCGTGACGCTCTTCGCGGCATTGTCCGAGGAGCTTGAGGCGATTCATGGCAAGAAGGTCAAGGTCGCCGACGAATACACTCCCGACTCGGATATGGATGCCTACTACCGGACGGCGCATGAGACGCAGTCCGCAGCACTTTGCCTCTCGG
Organism: Binatia bacterium; assembly: GCA_035541335.1. Taxonomy (GTDB): domain Bacteria; phylum Pseudomonadota; class Alphaproteobacteria; order Dongiales; family Dongiaceae; genus Dongia. The sequence goes on along the minus strand of DATKNM010000499.1, from coordinate 2,266 downwards.
GCGGCGGCATTCGCAGCGCCTCGTTCTGCCTGGGTGTGTTGCAGGCACTGGCCCGGGCAAGTCTCCTCGACAAGTTCCACTACCTCTCAACAGTTTCCGGCGGAGGATACATTGGGGCGTGGCTTTCGGCGCAGATCAAGGAGGCCGGGGGCGATGCCGCTGCCGTCCAGACCAGGCTGGCCGGGGTACGACCGCCGATAGAATTAATGAATTTACGAGAGTTCACAAATTTCCTGACGCCGGAGCCCGGATTAGGATCGGCCGACACCTGGACCGGCATCGTTCTTTATATCCGGAATGTGCTGGTCAACTGGATGCTGTTCCTGCCCGCGTTATTCGCATTGGCGGTGGCGCCGGTCTTCTATCGCGACGTGCTGGACACCGTGGGGCCGGGTTGGGGCTGGGCTGCCCTGGCCGTCGGATTGCTCTGCCTCGGAATCGGCGTATTTCTCGGCGCCGACCATCTCCCGAGCCATTCCCGGCCGATTGGTTCCGCGTCCAGTGCGCAGCGCGCCGCGCTGCGATCCAAGGGTTGGCAGGTCTGGCGGCAGGTCGTCCTGCCGGTGCTGGCGTGGTGCTTCCTCGCGCCGATCGTGGCGGCGCCGTCGCTGCGCCTGGTGATGCCGGACTGGGCGGTGCCCGTGGTCCTGGTTCCCCTCAGCAGCTTCGTCGTGATGATCCTCGCCTACCTGCTGGCGGCGATCCGACACGACCGCACGGATCGCAAAGTATTCTTCGGAAACTTCGGCTGGTGGGCGCTTTCGGCCCTGGTCGCCGCGCTGATCCTCGATCTCGGCGTCGGGATCGGTCTTAACCAGAAACCGCAGATCCTTGCGGCACTGGGACCGGTCTGGGTGGTCGGGGCGCACCTCGTCCAGTCCCTGGTCTATGTGGCGTTGCGCCGCGAGGCCTTCCGTGGCGATCTCGACCGCGAATGGCTGGCGCGCCTCAACGCATTGAAGGTGATGCCCGCGCTGCTGTGGGCGGTCTTTGCGGCGGCCTGCCTCCTGCTGCCGGCTCTTCTCATCACGCCTCTGGATCAAAAGGTGGCGTTCTACACGAGCTGGAAACCCTGGGTCACGGGCGCCGTCGGACTTCTGACCGGCCCCGGCGCGGCCCTGCTCGGCAAGTCTTCGCGTTCGGGCGGCGAGCGCTCGGACGCCGAACCCGTCCTCCCGATAGAGATCGTCATCGGCGTGGCGACCGCGATATTCGCCCTGATCCTCTTCGCCGCGCTTGGCCTCGCCGCCGACGGATTGACCGAGGCGTTCGCGCCGCATGCCGAGCCGGCGGAGACGGGTGGCGCGCCCGGCCCGCTTCCCTGGTACCGATCACTCGTCGATGCGGCTTTCTTCCTGGTAAGCGCGGGGCTCTCCTACCAGCTGGGGCAACGCATCAACGTCAATCGCTTTTCCATGCACGCGGTCTATCGCAGCCGGCTGGTGCGTGCCTTCCTCGGGTCGGCGCGGAAACTCCGCAGTCCCGACGGCTTCACCGGCATCGATCCCGGCGACAATCCGCGCATGAGCGACCTCTATCCGAGGCCGGGTGCGCCTCTGTTTCACGTGATCAACCTTGCGCTCAACCTGACGGCGGGAAAGAACAAGGCCTGGAACGAGCGCAAGGCGGCGAGCTTCACGGTGACGCCGCTGCGCTGCGGCGCCGCGGACCTATACCGGAAAGAGGACTTCAAGGCGGGGAAGCCGGCGCGGGGCGCCTATGTGCGCACCGCCGACTATGCCGGCAACGAACGCGAGACGGGTCCGGACGAGAAGCCGAGCGGGATGACGCTCGGCACCGCCGTGACCCTCTCCGGTGCCGCGGTCAGCCCCAACATGGGGTATCACTCGTCCGCCCCGACAGCCTTCCTGATGACCCTGTTCAACGTGCGCCTCGGGGCCTGGCTGCCCAATCCGGCACGCGCGAAGACACGAGCGCTCAAAAAGCCGAAGCCCGAGAACGCGGTGAGGGCTCTCGGCCGCGAGCTGGCGGGGCGCACCGATGACACCTCGCCCAGCATCTATCTCTCCGACGGCGGGCACTTCGAGAATCTGGGCATCTACGAGATGGTCCGCCGGCGCTGCCGCTATCTCGTCGCCATCGATGCGGGGCAGGATAAGGATGCCTGGTTCACCGATCTCGGGAACGCGGCGCGCAAGGTCTACATCGACTTCGGGATCAAGATCAGGTTCGAACCGCAGATCAGGATCGGCTCGCGCGAGAATCCGCAGGAACCGGTCATCGGCTACGCCTATGGCACGATCGA
>DATKNM010000498.1:0-20928 GCA_035541335.1 Binatia bacterium | reverse complement strand
TCGGTCGAGCCGGCCCGCTTGATGGCGTCGGCGACGAGGCCCATGGTGTCGTAGCCGAGCGCCGCGAACGCGTTCTCCGGATCGTGGCCGTATTCCTTGTTGTAGGCGGCGCGGAACTCATTGGCCGGGCCGGTGTCGAGGCCGACATAGGCATGGGTCGTGAAGTAGATGTTGTCGGAGAGCTCCTTGCCCGGCACCGTCACGATCAAGTCGGTATCGAACCCGTCGCCGGCGAAGATCGGCAGCTTCATCCCCGCCTCCCGCACCTGCTTCACGATGATGCCCGCCGTGTCGGGGCCAGACGAGGCGAAGAGCGCGTCGACCTTGCCGGCAGCCTGCAGCCGCGCGACCTGGGCGGAGAAGTCCTGGTCGGTCGTGGTGTAGACATCCTCCAGCACGATCTTGCCGCCCAGGGCGGTGAAGCGCTCCTTGAAGTACTTGGAGAGGCCGGTGGTGTAGTCCATGGCGTTGTCGGTCCAGACCGCGACATTGCGGACGCCGAGCGTGTTGTAGGCGTATTCCGCCATGGCGTGGGCCTGGACGTTGTCGCCGAACGGCACCAGGAACATCTCGTCGCCGACCATGGACGGGAGATCCGGCGAGGTGGCGCCGGAGGTGACGAACGGAATCTTCGCGGTCTGGAACAGCGGCGCCGCGGCCAAGGCGAAGGTGGTATCGCTCTGGCCGATGCCGGCGACAAGGCCGTTGATGGAGAGGGCCCGCTTGGCGGCGGTCGCGGTCTCGCCGGTGTCGTTCTTGGTGTCGATCGCGGTCACCACGATCTTGCGCCCGCCGAGCAGGCCGCCGGCGTCGTTGATCATCTTTGCCTTGAGCTTGGCGCCGTTCAGCGACGGCACGTCGAGCGAGGTCAGGCCGCCGACGGAGACGTTGTAGAGCGCCGCGATGTTGATGTCCTCGGCGAACGCGGGCACGGCGATGGTCGCGGACACGCTCGCGAGCGCCGCGACGGCCAACCTGGTCAGAATGTTCGGCATTGCAATTCCCCTTTCCTGGTTTGAAGACGGTTCATGCTGCTCTCGACTTCCTGAACGGCCGCAGCAACCAGCCGACGATATCCGGCTCCGCCGTGCCGAAGAGACCCTTCGGCCGGGTGATCAGCACGACGAGAACCACCAAGGCGACGATCATCTGGCTGGCCCCGAAGAGGTTGGCGGCCTCCTCCACCGGGCGCAGCAGCTGGGTCAGGACCGAGAGCACGGTCGCGACCAGCACGGCGCCGGTGATCGAGCCGGTGCCGCCCAGCACCACCGTCACCACGATCTCGAAGGCGAGGATGAACGAGAACGAGTTCGGGCTGATCAGGGTGACGAGATGCACCCAGAGGCCGCCGGCGATGCCCGCCAGGAACGCGCCCAGCACGAAAGCGAGAATGCGCATCCGCGCCACCTTGACGCCGAGGCAGGCCGCCGCGAGCTCGTTCTCGCGGATCGCCAGCATGGTGCGTCCCAGCGAGGAGTGCTTCAGCTGCCAGCAGACATAGATGGTGAGGAGCACGAAGAGATAGACCCACCAGAGATTGGTCAGCGCCGGCAGCCCGCTCAAGCCCAGGGCGCCGCGGGTGACGCCGCGCAAGTTGATCGCAAAGCTCTGCGCGATGAAGATCAGGCCGAGGGTTGCGACCGCGAGATAGTGGCCGCGCAGCCGGAGGACCGGGAACCCGACGATGAGGGCGACCAGGGCGGCGGCGATTCCGCCCGCCAGCAGCGCCGGCAGGAACGACCATTCCTGCGCGGCGATGAAGCCCGGCAGGTCCGGCAGCATCATGCCCTTGCGCGCGGCCGGCATCACCAAGAGGGCCGTCACGTAGCCGCCGATGGTCATGAAGGCCGGATGGCCGAGCGAGAACAGGCCGATGAACCCGTTGGTGACGTTGAGGCTGACCGCGAGGATGATGTTGAGGCCGATGAACTGGACGATCGACAGCAGATAGGGATTGAAGCCCCGGTCGGCGGCATAGACCAGCACGGCGCCGACCAGCGCCGCCGCGCCGAAGCGGATGAGGAAGGTGTCCCGCGCGGCAGCGGCGTTCATGCCCGCTGCTCCGCGCTGCGGCCGAGGATGCCGTTCGGCATCAGCAACAGGACCAGGATCAGGGCGCCGAACACGAAGGCGTTCCGGTAGCCGGAATATTCCGGCGGCAGCAGGCCGACGAACAGCACCTCCGCCATGCCGAGCACATAGCCGCCGAGCACCGCGCCGGTGATCGAGCCGACGCCGCCGATCACCGCGGCGACGAAGGCCTTGAGGCCCGGCAGCAACCCCATGATCGGGCTGATCTGCCCGTACTTGGTGCCCCACATCAGGCCAGCGACGGCGGCGAGCGCGCTGCCGATCGCGAAGGCGAGGCCGATGATGCGGTCGATGTTGATGCCCATGAGCCGCGCCACGTCGTAATTCTCCGCCGTCGCCCGCATGGCGACGCCGATCCGGGTGAAGCGGACGAAGAGCACGAGGCCGATCATCAGCAGGACGGCGAGCGCCACGATCACGACGTCGATCACCCGGACGCTGACGCTGCCGAAGGCGACGAGCTGGTTGAGATAGGCCGGGACGGCGAAAGTGCGCGGCTGCGCGCTCACCGTCAGCACCGCCAGGTTCTCGATGATGATCGAGACCGCCAGCGAGGCGATGAAGCCGGTCACCTGCGGCGCGCCGCGCATCGGGCGGAAGGCCGCGCGCTCGATCAGCAGGCCGGACACGGCGCCCGCCGCCAGCACGATCAGCAAAGCGACCGGGAACGGCACCTGCGCCACTGCGATGCTGGCGAGAGTCGCGAAGGCGCCGATGGTGAAGATGTCGCCATGGGCGAAGTTGATCAGCCGCACTATGCCGTAGATCATCGAGAAGCCGATGGCGATCAGCGCATACATGCTGCCCAGGATGAGCCCGTTGGCGAGCTGCGAGAACAGATAGCCGCCGCTCATCATGCCCCTCCCAGATAGGCGCGCTGGATGTCGGGATTGTCGGCGAGCTCCCGGCCGCCGCCGCTGAGCACGAGATTGCCCGCCTCGAGCACATAGGCCCGGTCGCCGAGCTCCAGCGCCATGCGCGCATTCTGCTCCACCAGGAGAACCGTCACGCCTTGCCTACGGATTTCGGCCAGGATGTCGAAGATCTGCTCGACAAGCTGAGGCGCCAGCCCGAGCGACGGCTCGTCCAGCAGCAGCAGGCGCGGCCGGCTCATCAGCGCGCGGCCGATCACCAGCATCATCTGCTCGCCGCCAGACAGGCGGTCGCCGGGAAGATGCGCCCGCTCCTTCAGGATCGGGAAATGCGCCTGGATCTCCGCCAGGTCCTGCTCGACCGCCGCCCTGTCATTGCGGAGATAGGCGCCGATCCGGAGATTCTCGACGACCGAGAGATTGGCGAAGACCTGCCGGCCCTCCGGACAGTGCGAGATGCCGGCGGCGACGATGGCCTCGGCCCGCATGGCGGCGAGATCCTGCTCGCCGGCGCCCGCCTTCGGACGGAACAGGACGCGCCCGCTCTGCGGCCGCAACAGGCCGGAGATGGTGGCGAGGGTCGTGGTCTTGCCCGCGCCGTTGGCGCCGATCAGGGCGACGATCTCGCCCTCCGCGATCTCCATGCTGACCCCACGCAGCGCGTGGGTGCCGCCGCGGCGGACGTGGACGTCCTCAAGCCGCAGCATGGCCATCCTTTCTCCTGCGTCCGAGATAGGCCTCGATGACGGAGGGATTGGTCTTGATCTCGTCCGGAATTCCGGTCGCCAGCAGCCTTCCCTGGTTGATGACCACCAGCCGCTCGCAGACCGACATCACCATCTTCATGTCATGCTCGACCAGCAGGGTGGTGATGCCGAGCTCGCGATGGAGGCGCTTGATGGTGCGGCCGAGGTCGGCGGTCTCCTGCGGGTTCATCCCGGCGGTCGGCTCGTCGAGCAGCAGCAGCTTGGGCTCGGTCGCCAGCGCCCGGGCGAACTCCACCTTCCGCTGGTCGCCATAGGGGAGGCTGCCGACGATGCGTCCCGCGCGGGACGCGAGATCGAGCGCCTCCAGAGCCTCGAACGCGCGCTTGCGGATCTCGTGCTCCGCGCGCTGCGCCGCCGGCAGGCGCAGCACGGTCGGCCAGAAGCCGGAGCCGTGGCGCATGTGGAGGCCGACCATGACGTTGTCGATCACCGGAAGATCGCGAAAGAGGCGGATGTTCTGGAAGGTCCGCGACATGCCGAGCGCGGCGTTCCGGTCCGGCGTGTTGCCTTCGACCCGCTCGCCGCGAAAGGTGATGCTTCCGCCGCTCGGCCTGGAGACGCCGGTGATGAGGTTGAACGCGGTGGTCTTGCCCGAGCCGTTGGGACCGATCAATCCGACGAGCTCGCCTTCCCGCACGGCGAACGAGACGCCGTCGAGCGCGCGCACGCCGCCGAAGCTCTTCCTGAGCTCGCTCACCGTGAGGATCGCCGTGGCCTCGGACGACATGTGCCAACCCTGTGGGACCGGCCCTTGACCGGGCCGATATTTCATTTATTAGATCAGTAGCACGCACCTTTCATTTGTTACAACACGGATTCGCCGCAACATGGCGCTTGGACGGCGCAGCCTGGGACGCGTTCTAGTGACCGGTGCGGGCGGCTTCCTCGGCGCCGCATTGATGAGTGCGCTGCAGAGCCGAAAGGTCGAGACGCTGGCCACCGACTTCGCCGGCGAGGGCGCGCTGCCGGACGGCATGACCGCACTCGATGTCCGCGACGCCGCGGCGATCCTCAGGGTCATGGAGACGGCGCGCTTCGACACGGTCTTCCATTGCGGCGCGGTCTCGGGGCCGATGGTGATGGCGGACCGGCCGCTCGAGATCTGGAACATCAATGCCGGCGGCACGGCGAACCTGCTCGAGGCGGCGCGCCGCACCAGGGCCGGGCGGGTCGTCGTCTGCTCGACGGTCGAGGTCTACGGATCGGCGGCCTCGGGCATGGTGACGGAAGCCGCGCTCCCCCGGCCGGACGGCGTCTATGGCGCCAGCAAGGCCGCCGCTGAACAGGCGACGCTCGCTTATCACAGCGAGCACGGGCTCGACACGGTGGCGCTCCGCCTCGCCTGGATCTACGGGCCGGGACGCAAGACGCCCACCACGCTGGCCGCCCTCCTCGCCGACTCCCTTGCCGGCCGCACGACGACCATCTTCGGCCATCCCTCGGACGCGACGCACTATCTCTATATCGACGACGCGGTCGATGGCCTGCTTTGCGCCGCCATGGCCGCGCTCCCCGCCGACGCGCGGATCTTCAACATCGCCGCCGGTCCCGGCCTCAAGCTTTCCGACGTGCTCGACCAGGTGCGCGCGGTTGCGCCGGGCGCACAGATCGACTTCCAAGCCCACGCCACGCCATCCCCCGGTCCCGCCGGATTCAGCCCGGATCTCGCCGCGGCCGCGTTGGGCTTTCGCGCACGAACGAGCTTCAAGGACGGCCTTACCCGCTATCTCGCGCACCTGCGCGGCGCGAACCCGGCGTCCGCGTGATCCAGTCCAGGACCTCACCCGGGACCTGATCACCGCTCACCGAGATGCTCAATGTCTCGGAACTACCTGCCGAAGGCGCGGCCAGATTGTTCGGCGGCCTGCCCGTGCGAGCGGCCCTCGCCGTTGGCGCCTTGCCCGACCGCCTTCGGCTCGGGCCGCGGCAGCCCGCCGTCCTCGGCCTGCGCCATCAACTCCTTCTTGCGCGCCTTCAGCCGCGCGCCGATCTCGTCGAGATCGACGCCCTTCCGCTTCGCCTCTGCAAACACGCCAGTGCGCGCCTTCTCCTCTTCCTTGACGTGATGCTTGACGTATTCCGAGAGGACGTGGACCTTGGCGTCATACATCTCGGAACCGGCGCTGGCCTCCATCAGGTCGCTGACCAGGACCTTGGCGCCGTCGTGCTCGACCTGCGCCTCGTCCATCATGTCTTCCTCCACATCCTCGCTGCGGCAGGCCGGGTAGAAGATCTCCTCCTCCAGCATGGTGTGGATGATGAGCTCGTTGCAGATCTGCGCGACCAGCTTCTCCTTGGCGCTGCCGGACGCCTTCTCGGCCTTCTTGAACAGGCCCTCGACCTTGCGGTGGTCGGCCTTCAACAGGACGACCGCGTCCTGCGCCCCGGCGCGAGACTTCCGCTTCGCCGCCGTCTTGGTGGATCGTTTGGGAGATTTCATGTGCCCCTCGTGCGTTAGACTGTCCTGGGCCAACCGCCGCTCGCGGCGAGGGTTCCGATCAGCGACGCACGACTACGCTCGCGCAGGTTCGGATGTGGAAGGTTCAGGGGAGCTCGCTCCAGGTCAGTTTCAGCGCGCCCTCCCGGGAACCCAGCCGGCCGACCACGTCGGAAATGCGATCCGCTACTGCACCGCCGGCGCGGCCGGTGCCGCGGGGGCGGCAGGCAGGTTCTGCTTCGCCTTCTCCCGCTCGGCGCGGCGCTCGGACACCAGGCGATAAGCCACGTAGTAGATGTAGATGTTGGAGACGTATTGCACGGTCTCGCGGCCGACGATGTCCGCAGCGGCGTGCTCGACGTTGCCGAACCAGACATTCGGGTCGAGACCCGACTTCGCGGCGAGAGCGCGGAACTTTCGGAGATTGCCGGGGCCCGCATTATAGGCGGCGAAGGCCATCAGCGTCCGGTTCTTGTCGTCGAGCGCCGGGTCGTCGAGGTACTTGTCGGTCAGCAGGCGGAGGTATTTGACCCCAGCATGGACGTTCTTCTCCGCATCGCGATCGATGCCGGTGATGCCGATCGCGGGGTCGGCCGCAGTCGAAGGCAGGAGCTGCATGATGCCGACCGCGCCCCGGCCGCTGCGGGCCTCCTGGTTGAGCTTCGACTCCTGGTAGCCCTGGGCGGCGATCATCAGGGCATCGAAATCGTATTCCTGGCCAAACTGGCGGAACAGGGTGACCAGCTTCTCGAATTTCTTCAGCTCGGCCGGGGATGTCGCACGCTTGGCCGGGTTCTGGCTGCCGAGATAGCGCTTCTTCAGGATATTGTAGAACGTGCTGCCGGCCCTATGGCTATCGACGAAGTCGTTCACCATCTGCTCCAGAAGCGGGTCGTCCTTGCGGATCGCCCAGGCGATCTCCCCACCCTGGTCGATGACGATGTCCGGGTGCAGGACCATGCTGGTATAGAGCGACGACCAGAGCTTCGCCTTGCGCTCGTCCACCACCGCCCAAGGCAGCAGGCCGGCATTGACCATCTCCATGATGTCCTCGTCCTCCAGCTCCTCGTCGAGCTTCCGGAGGTCGATCGGGGTCTTGCCGGCATCCACCCTGGCCTTGTTGATGGTCTCGAGGTGTTCGTAATAGCTGCTGGAGGCGCGGGCGAAGACCGCCTGACCGCCGAGGTCGTCCAGCGAGCCGACGGCAGGGGCGCCCGGCGCGGTCACCAGGATCTCGCGGATACCGGATACGAACGGATGCGAGAAGTCCACGATCGCGGAGCGTGCATCCGTGATGGTGAGATTGGCGGCGGCGATGTCGCCGATGCCCTCCATCAGGCCCGGAAGCAGCCGGTCCCGGGTCACCGGGACGAAGGCGATCGAGATGCCAACGCCCTTGTTACCCGCGGCCTTCTCGCGCTTGTCGAGCCAGGCCTCGAGCTCCTTGCCGATGTCGTAGGTGATGCCGGACTGGGTGCCGCCCCGGTCGATGTAATAGAAGGTCTTGCTGAAGGGCACCAGGATCCGGATCCGCTTGCGCTGCCGCATGCCGTCGAGATCGCCGAGCCAGGTCTCGTGCGTGGGCAGCAGGCTCTGCGGAACGCTGACCGGCCCGGCCGGCGCCGGTTGGCCCGAGAGGACGTCTTTGGCGTCCTCCTGCGCCAGCACTGGTGCAGCCCATAGCAGGAACATGAGCGCGAGCGCCCATCTCCGACAATCGTCGACGCTACGGAAGTGCTCGATCCCCACCACTTCGACCGCCCTTACCTCGACCCGCGACTTCCCCGACAACTCCACAACAAGAGACCGGGGCGCGTCAATCCGGCTCCCGAAGCCGGCCGGCCGGCTACTCGCCGTGCTGCGGGATTTCCGCCGCCCGCACGTCCCGCTGCCCCTCGTGGATCCAGGCGTCCAGGAGCTTGAAGCCGACCGCGAGCACGGTCGGGCCGAGGAAAATGCCGATCAGGCCGAAGGCGACCAGGCCGCCGACGACGCCGACCAGGATCAGCAGCAGCGGGAGATCGACGCCCTTCTTGATCAGGATCGGCCGCAGCACGTTGTCGACGCTGATGGCGACGAGGCTCAGGACCAGCAGCACCGTCGCGGTGCCGGCGTCCCCGCGCCAATACATCCAGCCCACCGCCGGCAGCATCACCAGGGCCGGGCCGAGCTGGGCGATGCAGAGCATGAAGATGATGGCGCTGAGGATCGAGGCATAGGGCACTCCGGTCACCACCAGCGAGGCGGAGGCGATCGCCGCCTGAATGAAGGCGGTCACGACGACGCCGAGCGCGACACCGCGGATCGCCTGCCCCGCCAGCACCACCGCCTGGACGCCGCGCTCGCCGGCGAGGCGCCTGCCGAAGCGTTTCACATAGGCGGCGGCGCGCTCGCCGCGCATGTAGAGCAGTGCGGCGATGATCGCGGTCAGCAGGAACTGCATCAGCACCGTGCCGAAGCTGCCGACGGCGCCGAGGAACCAGTTGGTGAGCATCCCGGCATAGGGCCGGAAGCGCTGCAGCAGGTCATGGGCCTCGGCGTCGGCGAGGTTCTGCCATGCCTGGGCGACGGGATGGCCGATCACGGGCACGCCGTCGAGCCAGTCCGGCGGACTGGGGACCTCCAGGCTGGCCGAGGAGGCCCAGCCCATGATGTCGCCGGAATGCGTGACGATGGTGTCGATGGCGAGCCAGAGCGGCACCACGAAGATCAGGAGCAACGCCAGGGTCATCGCCGTGGCGGCGAGGCCGCGGCGGTTCCAGAGCTTGGCCTGCAGCCGGAGCAGGATCGGCCAGGTGGCGATCACCAGGGTCGTGGCCCAGATGGTCGCGGGCAGGAACGGCCGGACGATCCAGAGGCAGATCGCCAGCAGGGCCGCGATGAACAGGATCGCGAGCGTGCGCCGGGCGAGGTCTTCCTGAGCCGGCCCCGGTCCCACCGCTACCTCGCCGGCGCCGGGCTAGTCATCGATCTCCATGGCCTCGGCGTTCTGCGTCGCCGATTCCAGCCGCTGGTCCCAGTTCTTCAGGTTGCGCTTGGCGTCCTTGAAGAAGGCGGTGCGCTTGATCGCGAACATCAGCAGGGCATTGACGATGCGGCCCGGAAGCTTCATCGGACGGTCGAAGTCGAAGATCAGCACCACCCGCTGCTCGTCGGTGTCGTTCCAGACTTCGTGGCGGAAGAAGTCGTCGAACACCAGGAGCTTGCCCTCCTCCCAGTTGACCCGCTCCTCATCGACCTGCATGACGCAGCTCGCGCGCTCCTTCGGCACGATGAGGCCGAGATGGGCGCGCAGGATGGTCTTGGTGACGCCGCGGTGCCGCGGGATGTGATAGCGCGGCGAGAGGATCGAGAACCAGGCCGAGCGCAGGTTGGGGATCTGGCGCAACAGGCGCGTCGTCTCCGGGCAGCGCTCGCAGTTGCGCTGGCTCGGCTCGCCGAAGCCGAACAGGATGAAGACTTTCCAGTTGTCGCCGCGGGAGATGTAGCCCTGGTCGGGGGAGATCTCGTGGAACGACGGCAGCTTCGACCGGAGCTGCAGCAGGCTGTCCAGCTCGCCGCGGATGGTGCGCCAATTCGCTTCCATCGGCGCGAGGAACGGGAAGGTCGCCGGGTCGAAGACGGGTTGGTCGGGCACCAGCCCCTGGCGGCCGACATATTCCGCCAGCCGCTTGGTGAGGCGGCGCCCGGCGCGCTTGATCATGCCGCGGCGCGCTTCCTTCAATCTCTCGAACGTCAACGTCAATTCATGACCTCAATTTGGGCGCCGAGCAGTTCGGCGGTGTGGCGGGCGATCATCACCTCTTCGTCGGTCGACACGACCCAGACCTCGGCGCGGGAACCGTCGCGACTGATCCGGCCGCCATCGGTCTGGTTTCTGCCAGCCCGGTTGCGGTCGGGATCGAGCGCCAGCCCGAGCCAAGCACAGCCCTCTACCACTTCCGCCCGCGTGAGAGGATCATTTTCTCCGATTCCGGCGGTAAATACGAGTCCGTCGAAACCGCCCAAAGCCGCCGCCAGCGACCCGATCTCGCGGAGGATCCGGTGGACGAATAGGGCAATCGCCTCCGCCGCTTCAGGCGCCGGCGAGGCCCGGAGGGCGCGCATGTCCGAGGAGATGCCGGAGACGCCGAGCAGCCCGGACTTGCGGTAGATCAGGTCCTCCACCGCCCTTGCATCCATCCCGTGCCGGTCCATGAGATAGAGGACAACGCCGGGATCGAGCGCCCCGCAGCGGGTCCCCATCATCAGCCCATCGACCGCCGTGAAGCCCATGGTACTGGCGACGCTGCGGCCGCGATCGACGGCGCAGAGGCTGGCGCCGTTGCCGAGATGGGCGATCACCAGCCGCCGCTCCGCCAGATGGGGCGCGACGCGGCGGAGCTCAGCCGTCACGTATTCATAGGAGAGACCGTGGAAGCCATACCGCCGCACGCCCTCCGCGAAATAGCTTCGCGGCAAGGCGAAAGCCTGGGCCACCGCCGCCTGGCTGCGGTGGAAGGCGGTGTCGAAACAGGCGACCTGCGGCAGGTTCGGCAGTTGGGCGGCCATGGCCCGGATCGGCGCCAGGTTGTGCGGCTGGTGCAGCGGCGCCAGCGGGATGAACGTCTCGAGCGCGGCGATTGCCGTGGCGTCGATGCGGAGCGGCGCGCTGTAATCCATGCCGCCATGGACCACGCGATGCCCCACCGCCGCGACCCGCCGGCCGGCGAGCAATCGGTTCGCCACCGCGACGATCTCCCGCGTCGCCACGGCATGATCGAAGCCGGCGGTCGGCCAGCTCTGCTCCGCGAGCACCGTGCCACCGGCGTCGCGGACCCTCAGCCGCGGCGAGACGCCGATGCTCTCGATTTGGCCCCGAAACAGCAGCACCGCACCGGGTACGGCGTAGAGGGCGAACTTGATGCTGGAGGAACCGGCATTGATGACCGCGATGCAGTCGGCCATCCCGGCCTCAGGCGACGATGTTGGCGCCGCCGTCGACATAGACGGTGCCGCCGGTGACGCGCCGCGCGAAGGGGGTCGCGAGATAGGCGCAGGCATAGCCCACGTCCATGATGTCCACCAGCTCGCCGACCGGCGCCTTAGCCGCCGCTTCGTTCAGCAGCAGCTCGAAATCCTTGAGCCCGGAGGCCGCCCGGGTCTTCAGCGGACCGGGCGAGATGGCGTGGACCCGGATACCCCGCGGTCCCAGCTCATAGGCGAGATAACGGCAGGCCGCCTCCAGCGCCGCTTTGACCGGCCCCATCACGTTGTAGTTCGGCACCACGCGGTTGGCGCCGTAATAGCTCATGGCGAACATGGTGCCGCCGTCCACCATCAGCGGCGCCGCCAGCTTCGCCATCCGCACAAACGAATGGCAGGAAATGTCCATCGCCTTGGCGAAGCCCTCAGCCGAGCAGTCGAGTAGGCCGCCGGCGAGGTCGGCCTTCGGCGCGAAAGCGATCGAGTGCACCAGGATGTCAAGCCGCCCCCAACGCTGTCGCACCAGGTCGAACAGCGCTTCGAGCTGGCCGGGCGCCGCGACATCGAGCGACGCCATGATCTCGGCCTCGAGCTCCTGCCCCAGCGGCTCGACATGGGGCCGCGCCTTGTCGTTCAGCCAGGTGATTGCGAGATCGGCGCCGGCGGTGCGGAACGCCTTGGCGCAGCCATAGGCGATCGAATGGTCATTGGCGATCCCGACCACCAGGGCCTTGGTGCCGGCGAGAACCGGACGGATGGTGTCGGCCATGACCGCTCCTAGGTGATTGCGCGCGTGGTATCGGTACGTCTGGCGGCTGCGACCAGCGAGGCCACGGCGCACGAGGCGAGCCGGGTCAGGAGGGAATCCGCGCGGCTGGTCAGGATGATCGGCACCCGCGCACCGAGCACGATCCCGGCCGCCGTCGCCCGCGCCAGGAAGGAGAGGCTTTTCGCCAGCATGTTGCCGGCCTCGAGGTCGGGCACGACCAGCACGTTGGCGCGTCCCGCCACCTTCGAGATGATGTGCTTGATCGCCGCCGCCTCGGCGTTGATCGCGTTGTCGAGAGCGAGCGGACCGTCCAGCACGGCGCCGGTGATCTGCCCGCGCTCAGCCATCTTGCAGAGCGCCGCTGCCTCGATCGTGGATACCACCTTGGAATTGATGGTTTCCATCGCGCTCAGGATCGCGACCCTGACTTCGGGGAACTGCAGGGCGTGCGCGAGATCGATCGCGTTCTGCACGATGTCGACCTTCTCGTCGAGCGTCGGGGCGATATTGATCGCGGCATCGGTGATGATCAGTGGATCGTCGTGCCGCGGCACGTCCATGATGAAGCAATGGCTGATACGCCGGGCGGTGCGAATGCCGGTCTCGCGCGCCACCACCTCGGCCATCAGCTCGTCGGTGTGCAGGCTGCCCTTCATCAGCGCCTCGACCCGACCCTCGCGCACCAGGGCGACTGCCTTCGCCGCAGCGTCATGGCTGTGCGCCGCGTCGATCAATGGGATCTTCGAGATGTCCAGCTTGAACTCATCCGCCCTGGCGCGAATCTTGGACGACGGACCGACCAGGATCGGCTCGATCAGGTCGATGCGCGCCGCCTCCACGGCCGATTGCAGCGAGACGTCGTCGCAAGGGTGCACCACCGCGGTAGCAATCGGCGGCAGGGACTGCGCGAAAGAAAGAACCCGCTCGTACTTCTCATGCGGGCGATCAGCGTCCATTTCGTCCCCCTATGCGAACCGGTTCCGGTCCTGCCGTCCGTCGGCGGGCCGGAGTCTGCGATTGCTCTCCACCTGAACCACCGCGGAACAGGCGTTCGATCTCGGCGAGGCGCTGCGCACCATCCACCGGCAATTCGCCGCGAGCCGTCACCACCCGCTTCACCAGGTCGAGCATCCGGCCACGCATGGCGGCGTCCTCCGGCAGCAGCTTCGGCACGGTGCGCAAGGCGGCCTCGCGGTGCAACAGCAACATCAGATACTGCTCGCGCACGATCTCCTTGAATTTCGCAAAACCGACCCGGAGGTCCGGGTGCTCCGCCGCGATCTGCCGCAGGGCGGCGAAGGCGCGCTCGTCCATCCGGCCCTCGCCCATGCGCACGTAGACCATCGCACGGACCGCAGCCTCGATCGCACCGCCCTGCTCGATCCGCGCCAGCAGGTCGGCGGAGAGTTGCGCTGCGGCCGCTTCGCGCCCGAGGTCGCGGGCGATGCGCCGGCCGCTGGCCGCCGACTTGCCCGGCTGGGTGCTCTCCTGGGATCCGAGTCCGACCAATGCCTGCAGCAGCGGCGAGCCGTAGACTCCGAGGAAGATCGCCTCCTGCATTTGGTCCCGCAGGGCGGTCCAGCCATCCATGGCCTGCACCAGATTCTGCGACATCTGACGCTCGAGCACCGTGAAGGGATTGTCGGTCGCCGCGGCGTGACGATCGGCACGGATCTGCTCCGCCCAGGCGGCGACCGGCTGCATCAGCGGGTTCTTGTCGGAGAAGAGCTCGAACCGCACGCGATTGGGATGGGCGTGCCGCAGGAACTCGGCGCTTTCCGGGCTGGCCATGGCACGCACCGACGGCTGGGCGAAACGGCGATAGAGCCCGAGATTGACCTCCGAAACCCGTGCCGCCGTGGCGAAACGGCGCTCGTCCTCCGGCGCATTGCCGCCGAGCTTGCGGAGGTCGTCGAGGCCGCGCTTCTCGAGATGGAACAGGTAGTCTCCCTCGACCAGCTCACGATGCTCGACCCGGTCGTCGAGATCGGTGATCACCGCCTCATAGAGACCCGGAGGCGCAAGGTCGACCAGATCCATCGCCTGGGCGAACTCGCCGTGCTCCTTGGTCGCGACCTTGCCGGAGACGAAGATGCCGAGATGGCCGATGCTCTGGTGCAGGCAATAGACGATGGTCTGGCCGGCGGCGACGATCTCGTCCTCGTGCTCGTAGAGATCGAGGATCCAATGCAGCGCCTGCTGCGGCGGCGTGATGTCGTCGCCCCAGGAGCAGAACACGATGATGGGTGAGCGGATGTTGCGCAGATCCACCCGGACGCCATCCGGCGTCTGGAGCTCGCCGGAGGAAAGCTTGTTCCCGACGAAGAGCTCGTCGGCGATCGACTGCATCTCCTCCGCGTTCAACAGTACCGGCGAACCCCACCATTTCTCGAACTCGAGGAAGCGCTCGGCCTCGGTATCGACCTTGGAATAGACGTTATAGGGCTTCGACCAGAGCGTGTTCGAGGGATGCATCGCCTCGAAATTGGCGACCAGATTTGCGCCGTCGAAGATGCCATTGCCGAGATCACCGGCCAGCGCCGTCATCCAGGTGCCACCCAGCAGGCCGCCGAGATAGCGCATCGGATTCTTGCCGCGCACACCGGCCCAATAGGAAAGCGGCGACCCTGCGAGCATGATCGGGCCGGGCAGATCGGGCCGCAGAGCCGCCATGATCATGATCTGCCAACCGGCTTGGCAATTGCCGATCAGGACCGGCTTACCTTGCGCGTCGGGATGGCGGGCCGCGACCTCCGCCACGAACTGCGCCTCGGCCGCGCAGACGTCGCCGATGGTCTGGCCTGGCACCGGTTGCGGCAGGAAACCGACGAAATAGCAGGGATGCCCCGCCTTCAGGGCGACACCGATCTCGCTGTCGTGCTTCATGCCGCCGATCCCCGGCCCGTGCCCGGCGCGCGGATCGAAGACGATGAACGGCCGTTTGACGGGATCGATCGTCGTCCCCTCGGGCGGCACGATCCTGACCAGCGCATAGTTCACCGGGCGCTCGAGCTTGCGGCCGTCGACCACGACCTCGGCCGCGAAGCTGAGGACATGCGGCGCAGTCGCCGCGGCACGCTCCAGGTAGGCATTGCCGCGCTGGCGCAGCACGTCGAGCAGCAGCACCGACCGCTCCCACGCGTCGCGCCAGTAGTCCTGGCCGGCGGCGAACAAGGACCAGGGAGACATCGACGGAAATTCCGGGAAATCGGCCATGTTCGTGTCCTCCGAGCCGGCGGCGAGCCGAGAACGCGGTCCAGCGGGAAGGCTCGCGGGATTGCTGCCGCGCAGCATTGATATATGTCAACGCTTCTGCATACGCTTGGCCTTAGCCAGTTAGGCACATGTCCAGCGACGTTGATGTGACAAATAAGACGCAGAAAGGTGTTTTCGTCTCGACGCTTGACCTACCGCGTCTTGCCACGCTCAATGACCGCCGGGAACGGCTTCGGCAACCTGTCTTCGGGAATATGAGCGTAACAGCCGGCTGCACACCACGCGTGCTCGTGGTCGACGACGACGTCGCCGTGGCGGACTCCCTTGCCAACATGCTGGAAGGGCACGGCTACGAGATCATCGTCGCCAACGACGTCGCCGCCGCCCTCCGGGCGGTCGATGCCAGCGCGCCGGATGTGGTGCTGACAGATATCTATATGCCCGGGACCGACGGCTACCAGCTGATCGGCGCGCTGCGTTCCAAGCGGCAGTCGCTGCAGATCGTGGCGATGTCGGGCGGCAGCGCCGAGCTCGATGTTCTGGAATTCGCCCGCAAGCTCGGCGCCGATGCAGTGATCGACAAGCCGTTCCGCTATGCCGAGTTGATCGCCCTGATTGGCCGCTGCCTGGAATGCGCGCGCACCGCCGCCCCCGCCACCTCGGATTGATCAGGACTGATTGAATGAGGGCTGGGTGACGCCCGGTCAGCGCCGCTCGTATTGCTTCGCGCCGAACAGCACTTCGCGCTCCGCTTCCGAGAGCATCTTCGGGGTCCGGGCGAATTCCGCCAGCACGGCAACGCCGCGCTGGACCGCGGGCCGTGCCGCGATCGCGTTGAACCAGCGCTCGACATGCGGGAACTCGGGAAGCTGGATTCCTTGCTTCTCCCAGCTCCTGAGCCAGGGGAAGGTCGCGATATCGGCGATGCCGTAGATGCCGCCGGTCAGGTACTCATCATTGGCGAGGTGCCGGTCGAGCACGCCGTAGAGCCGTTTCGCCTCGCCGGTGAAGCGCTCGATCGCATAGGGAAGCTGCTCTGGGGCGTAGTGGCGGAAGTGATGCACCTGGCCCAGCATCGGGCCGATATTCGCCATCTGGAACGAAAGCCATTGCAGCGCGACCATCTCGCCGCGCGCATCCTGCGGCAGGAGCTTGCCGGTCTTCTCGGCGAGATAAATCAGGATCGCCGCGGATTCCATGAGTGCGATGCGCTTGCCGCCGGGTCCGTCGGGATCGACCAGCGCCGGAATCTTGTTGTTGGGGCTGATCTTCAGGAATTCCGGCGTGAACTGGTCGCCCTTGGCGATGTCGACCGGGATCGCGCGATAGGCGAGACCGAGCTCCTCGAGGGCGATGTGGACCTTGTGCCCGTTCGGCGTCGGCCAGCTGTAGACCTCGATCTCGCTTGCCATATCTATGCCACCGGTGCCTTGTCGAGGGCCTTCAGGCCGCGGCGTACCCCCGGTCGCTCGGCGATCGTCGCGATCCAGCGCCCGAGATTGGGAAAGTCGGCCATGTTCTGGCCGTAGCTGTGGCCGTTCCGGACCCAGGGCCAGCAGGCGATGTCGGCGATCGTGTAGTCGGGGCCGGCGAGATAAGCGCTTTCGCCGAGACGGCGGTCCATGACGCCGAGCAGCCGGCCGACTTCGTTGGTGTAGCGGTCGGCGGCGTAGGGCAGCCGCTCCGGCGCGACGCTGCGGAAATGGAAGGCCTGGCCGAACATCGGGCCGATATTGGCGATCTGGAACATCAGCCACTCCAGCGTCGCGTAATGCAGTTCCGGTTCCTGCGGCAGGAACTTGCCGGATCGCCGCGCAAGGTGGATCAGGATCGCCGCGGATTCGAAGATCGCGATCGGCGCCCGATCCCCGGAGCTTTTCCCTGCGGCATCGACCGGCCCGTCGGTATCGACGATCGCCGGAATCTTGCCGTTGGGATTGATCTTCAGGAATTCCGGATTGTCCTGCTCGCGGGCCCCCAAGTTTATCTTATGCACGCGATAAGGCAGGCCGGTCTCCTCCAGCATGATGTGGATCTTGTGGCCGTTCGGCGTGGTCCACGAATAAAGCTCGATCATCCGGTGCGCGCGGGGAAAACCTTGGCGGGGCTGCAGTCTTGAAGATTTCCCCCGCTCTGGCAAGGGGGCCGCGCCCTGTCATCGATCCGAAACCGTTCTGGACAGGTCCGGCCGGCCTCGGGCATCGTGCCGCGCCATAAGGAGACCGGGATGAGCACGGAACGGACCGCGACCGAGATCGGCAGAGCCCATAGCGGATTTGCGGACTTGCTGGGTTACCGCCTGACCGAGAAGAAGGTCGGTTATGCCGAAATGACGCTGAATGTGGGGCCGCAGCACCTGAACCGGCTCTCGATCCCCCATGGCGGCGTGCTGGCGACCCTGCTCGACAGCGTGACCGGGTTTGCCGCCGCCTATGTCGACGATCCGGAGCGTCCGCGCAGCCTGGTGACGCTCTCGATCAACGTGCTCTTCCTCGGCCAGGCGCGGATCGGCGAGACCCTGGTCGCCCGGGGCCGGCGGATCGGCGGCGGCAAGTCGATTGCCTATTGCAGCGGCGAGGTGACGACCGGGGACGGCCGCCCGGTCGCCCGGGCCGAGGCGGTCTTCAAATACCTCGGCAAGGCGTGACCCCGGGAAGCCGGGACCGTTGGCGCGACTATTCCTGCAGCAACTCCTCCGAGCGCTTGGCGATCAGCTTGCCGAGCGCGTCCGTCTTGGTCTTCGCCGCGTTGCCGCCGGCATAGGTCATGAAGATCGAGACAACGTTGTCGTTGTCCGATGTAGCGGACATCGAATAGGAGAGGATCTCCGGCCCATTGTCCTGGTAAGGCGAGTTATCGCAGGTCGCAGTGCCTGTCGCGAGGACGCCCTTCTTGCCTTTGATCGGATCGTTCGGCGATTGCACGTAACCTGCCTTGCAGTCGGACTTGTAGTCGTCGAGATAGCTGAGCGCCACGTCCTGCACGCTGTCGGTGTCCAGCGTTTCCTGCCAGAACTCCCCGCCTCCGAGCGGCGTCGAGAAATTGTAGGTGAGCGAGCCGGCCTTGCTGGTCTTCGGCGTCACCGTCACCATCGACGGTTTGGCGCCGGTGACATCGACCAGGAACTTCTGCACGTCGTCGGGACTGAGGCTGAACGACTTCAAATAGCCGCCGTTGCTCTGGGGCTTGTTGTTGTCCGGCTGCGGCTGGCTCGGCTGGGTGCCTTGATCGCCGCCGCCGAACGGATTGCTGGTTGAGGCCTTGGCGTAGCGGTCGACGCAATCCAAGAGCTGGCTCAGCGCCTGGCGCGAGCCCGTCAGTTCGAACACGTAGTCCGCGGCCGAGGTGCGGAAAGTGAGCTGGCTACCCTGCTTCAGCTCGTTGAAGACGACGTCGGCCTTATCGACGTCGACATAGGCGAACTTGGCGGAACTGACCGCAGCCTTGCCGCTATATTGCGCGTTGCGGTCGACCCAGTAGCTGACCGGATAGCTCTGATTGCTCGGCAGGTTCCAGGTCTTGCTGTTCAGCCAGAACTGGAGCGTCCAGTCCTTCTTGACGCTGATCCCGACCTGCACGTTGTCACGGTTGAAGGCCCAGACCGTGCAATCGGTGAACTGGCCGTTGTCGTCGTTGGTGTAGGAGAAGCCGGTCCACTGCCCGGACGTGTATTCCTGGGTCTCCTTGGCCGATGCCGGCCGTCCCCCGACCAAAACGGCGCAGATCAGCGCCGCCAATCCCGCCGCAGCCACAAGCCCCCGCATGGCCCCTCCGATCCCCGAGCAGCACCCTATGCCAGCAGGCTCCCATGCTAGCAATCCGGGGCCGGCATCGCCAAGAGCGTCCTGAGGACCGGAGTGTGTGTTGGCGGATTATCGCGCGGTCTGGACGGCGGGATCGGCGTCGATCGGCTTCAAGCCGAGACGGCGGTACTCCCGGGCGAGGCCGCCGGTGATGGCGAGGCCCATCATGCGGAGATCGGAGGCCGCGCCGTAGAGCGGATTCACCCGGATCAGCGGCCGGTTGTGCTCGATCACCCGGTGCGAGCCTACCGCCATGGCGACCCCGGCCAGGATCCCCGCCGGGCAGAGCAGCGGCTCCCCCAGCAGCACCGCCGCCAGGGTGCCGGCGGCGCCGATCACGGTCGCGGCATAGTGCATGCCGCGGGTCGCCGGTTTGCGATGCGCGTCGAGGTAGAGGCTCCAGAACTCTGCGTAGGAGATTTCGAACCCGCGCTTCTCGGTCGGCAACATCGGCTTCTTCCCCACGGGTGGCGACTCCTCAGCGCTGAACTTACCGCACGTTAAATTACAGCCGGCTGACGGCCATGCCCAGGAATGTTTCGGAGATTCCCCGTGGGAATCCCTGTGACCGATCCGCACGCCTATTCGGTCTCGCCGGATTCGGCGGCCATCTGCTTCGCCATCTGCGGTGTCATCGCCGGCGGCGGGGCGTCGAGGCCTGTATCGGGCGGCGGCGCCTCCGGACGGTCGGGAGCGGTTGCCAGCAGCCGGTCCGAGAGGGTGCGCAGCACCGCGCGGTTGGCCTGCAGCATGTCCTCGGCCAGCAGCTTCAGCACCCGGATGTTGGTGTTGCTGGCGTCGTCCATATCGTCGTTGCCCACGTCGAGCCGGGCCTGGAAGCGGTAGTACTGCCGCTGCCCGTCCGGTGTCTCGGGCAAGAGCTGCTGCAGCTGGTGATCGACCACGTCGCAGATGCCGTCGCACATCAGCGCGAAGGCCGGCTGCGCCCAGCGCGCGGCGCCCCAGTCCTTGACCTCGTCATAGGGCAGACGGCGCGTCAGCTTGCCGGTGCCGAGCGACACCATGATGACATGGTCGTACTCGGGATAGCGGCGCAGCGCCTCGACATAGGCGCACATGCCGGGATTGTAGGCGAACAGCGCGCCATCGACCAAGGCGTAGTAGTCGTTCGGGCTGTCGAGCTGCACTTGCGTCGGCTCGAAATAGGTCGGCGCCGCCGTGGCCGCGCGAATGACCGTCTTCATCGGGTAGTCATAATAGGACTTCGCCCGTGCATTCGCGGTCTTGAAGAAGAACGGGAAGCGGCGCTCGATCTCGTAGGCCGGCACCACGACGTCGGCCAGCGCGTCCTTCAGCCGGCATTCGCCGAAATAGTCCTGCAGCACACCCTCGATGCCGGCGGAGGGATACTTGCCCTCGGTCAGGTTGCCGACCGAACGGATCTTGTGCCAGACCGAGCGCGAGAACACGCGCTTGCCCTCGACCTCATAGAGCCGGACGATGTCCCTGGCGGTGTGCCGCGGCTTTCCGTCGGCATCCGGACAGGCGAGTGCCAGCGCCACCAGTCCGCCGGTCGAGGTGCCGACGATGAGATCGAAGAGATCGATGATCGGACGATTGGTGCGGCGCTCGAGATCGGACAGCACCATGGCCGGCAGCATGCCGCGAATCCCGCCACCATCGATCGCGAGGATCCGCAACGGGCGCTTCAGTTCCGATTGCGGCTCGCCCGGCGACCCGTCGGGCATGGGCACGCCGTTGGCCGGCCCGGTCTGGCCCGGCCGCCGTTGGAACAGCTTCGAGATCGAGAACGGGGTCACGGCCATCGATCACCCTTCATCCCGATCCGGCATCTCCGCGAACAGCGGCATGCAGCATCCTGTTCGGATGGTCTCAGTTAGCCCCAGGACTTGCACCCCCGAGGGTCGGCGCCATGGACCTGCCGCCCATCCCGGGATATTCCGGGAATCGTCGGCCGAGCCCGTTGGAAATCTAGCGGAATCTTGGGGGTCAATGGTTAACATTCCTTGACCATGCCGTCAGGCGG
>DATKNM010000497.1:0-3245 GCA_035541335.1 Binatia bacterium | reverse complement strand
TATGCACACGGCCGGGAATCAGCCTCAGTATGTCCGCCGCAGCTCCCTTGTTCGCCCCCGTCATCCGGGCTAGAAGGAGCGCCCATTCCCCGGGAGAAGTCGCATGCGCCGCTTCGCCGCCCTCCTGCTTGCTGCGATCGTCATCTTCGGCTCCGGCATGGCCCTCGCCGCCGAATATCTGGCGGCCGCAAGCGACCTGCCGCTGGCGGCCGGCCTCGAGGAGCAGACTGACAAGTCGACCGTGTTCGACACGCCGCTGGGGCGGATCGTCAACGCCTACGCCGCCGGCAACCTGAAGCCGCAGGCGGTGCTGGACTTCTACGACGAGACGTTGCCGCAGCTCGGCTGGGAGAAGCAGGCGAGCGGCACCTATCACCGCAAGAAGCAGATCCTGAAGATCGACGTCTGGGGCCCGGAGGAGGGCCCGGTCAAGGTCAGCTACACCCTTTCATCGCAGAACTAGGGACTTCCATGAGCGCCACCGCCTTCGAGAACATCCAGACCGAGCGCAAGGGCCGCGTCGGCATCGTCACCCTCAACCGGCCGAAGGCGCTGAACGCGCTGTGCGATGCGCTGGTGGCCGAGCTCGGCCGCGCGCTCGACGATTTCGAGGCGGATCCCGGAATCGGCGCCATCGTCATCACCGGCTCCGAGAAGGCATTCGCCGCCGGCGCCGACATCAAGGAGATGAAGGACCGCTCCTTCATGGACGTCTATCAGGCGGACTTCATCACCGTCGGCTGGGAGCGCGTCGCACAGTGCCGCAAGCCGGTCGTCGCCGCGGTGGCGGGGTTCGCCCTGGGCGGCGGCTGCGAGATGGCGATGATGTGCGACCTGATCATCGCCGCCGAGACCGCGAAGTTCGGCCAGCCGGAGATCACCCTCGGCATCATCCCCGGCGCCGGCGGCACGCAGCGCCTGACCCGCGCCGTCGGGAAGGCGAAGGCCATGGACCTGGTGCTGACCGGACGGATGATGGACGCCGCGGAAGCGGAGCGGGCCGGGCTTGTTGCCCGGGTGGTTCCGGCGGAGAAGCTGATGGAAGAGGCGATGGCGGTCGCGGATAAGATCGCCGCGATGTCGCTGCCGGTCGCGATGATGGCGAAGGAATCCGTCAATCGCGCCTTCGAGAGCACCCTCGCCGAGGGCATCCGCTTCGAGCGCCGCATGTTCCATGCGACCTTCGCCACCGAGGACCAGAAGGAAGGCATGGGCGCCTTCGTCGAGAAGCGGAAGCCGGCCTTCAAGAACCGCTGAACGGGCGCCATTGAGACGCCTGCGGCGATCGGCGTGGGCCCGCCGCTAACGATTTCGTAACCATGGCCGGGGTCTTATGGGGCCTCGCCGACCCGAACCGCGTTGGAACCGCCAAGCCCTAATCCGATGTCGCAGTCGCAAGCCTCCACGATGCCGCGCTTCAGCCTGAAATGCATGCAGGTGGCGATCGACCTGAAGCTCTATCCCGTGGTCAGCATGAACATCCAGGACGTGCTGATCGGCGGCGCGCCGGACTGGATCGCGGCCAAGCAGCGGATCGACTTCTCGTTCGTGATCGATCTCCAGGGCAAGGAACGCCGGCTGCCGACCTACGGCGTCGTCATCACCAACGATGCCCGCGGCCTCGACATCCGCTACCGCCCGCCGACCAGCCAGTGGCGCGCCATCCTGGCGAAGCTCCTGACAGAGGAAACCGGCGCGCGCTGACGCCGCTCATCATCTAGATTCGGCGTTGCATCGCAACCTCGAACCTGGAGCAGAGCCATGGCCGCCTATATCGTCTCCGACCTGACCGTGCGCGATCCCGTCGCCATCGAGACCTATCGCAGCCGTGCCGCCGCCTCGATCGCCGCCCATGGCGGCCGCTACCTCGCCCGCGGCGGCGCAATCGAGGTGCTGGAAGGCGACTGGGCGCCGCGGGCGATCATCGTGGTCGAGTTCCCCGACCGCGAGGCGGCGCGCCGCTGGTACAGCTCGCCGGAATACGCGGAGGCTCTCGAAGTGCGCGACCGTGCGCTCAGCCGCAACCTCATCCTGGTCGACGGATATCGGCCGCTCTGAGCGGCGAGGACCGGAAACGAGAACGCCCGCTCAGCGATGAGCGGGCGTTTCCTCTTGTGGGGTGTCGGCGCGGGTCCCGGGGGATGGGGTTGGGACCCGCGCCGACGAAAGGACCTTCCAGTTACGGCCTCGCGGGGCGTGGAGGCAGGGGCTGGCCGCAGCCCGGTCGGTCCTATCTGTTCTCTTCGTGTCTGTTCTCTCCGTGCTAGGCGTTGTCGAGCTTCACCGCCACGAACAGGCTCTTGCCCTGGCGGTCGACCAGCATCAGCAGCACGTTCTGCTTGTCGGCCTTGGCGCGCTCGGCGAGGCGCTTCACCTCGTCGGGGGACGTCACATCGGCGTCGGACACCTTCTTGATCACGTCGCCGGGGCGGATGCCCTGGTCGGCCAGCGGTCCCTCGGAGTCGAGATCCGCCACCACGACGCCCTTCACCTTGTCGTCGAGGTTGAACTGCTGGCGGGTCTCCGCGGTCACCGGAGCGAGGGTCGCGCCGAGTGCGGCGACCTCGACGCCGGTCGTGGTGTCGGCGGGGCCGTTGCCCTGGTCCTGCTGATCGTTGCTGGCGACCTCGCTGTCGTCCTTCAGCTTGCCGACCGTGGTCGAGACCGAGATCTGCTGCTTGTCGCGCAGGACGCCGAGCTCGGCCTTGCCGTTGGGATCGGTCTCCGCCACCAGCCGCGGCAGGTCGCGCATCTCGTGGATCGCCTGGCCGTTGTAGGTGAGGATCACGTCGCCGGGCTGCAGCTTCGCGCGGGAAGCCGGGCTGTCGGGCTGGACGCTCGCGACCAGCGCGCCCTTCGGCTCGTCGAGGCCGATCGCCTTGGCGATCTCCGGCGTCACCTGCTGGATCTCGACGCCGAGCCAGCCGCGCTGGATCGAGCCCTTGTCCTTGAGCTCGGCCAGGATGGGCTTGGCGAGATTGGACGGGATCGCGAAGCCGATGCCGACCGATCCGCCGGACGGCGAGAAGATCGCCGTGTTGATGCCGACCACGTCGCCGTTCATGTTGAAGGTCGGGCCGCCGGAATTGCCCTGGTTGATCGAGGCGTCGATCTGCAGGAAGTCGTCGAACGGACCCTCATGGATGTCGCGGCTGCGGGCCGAGATGATGCCGGTCGTGACCGTGCCGCCGAGGCCGAACGGATTGCCGACCGCCAGCACCCAGTCGCCGACCCGGGCGTGATCG
>DATKNM010000496.1:0-18076 GCA_035541335.1 Binatia bacterium | reverse complement strand
CGTGCCGCTGGTGCGCGTGACGAACCTCGCCCGCGCCATGGAGCAGCTGAAGGCCGCCGGCTTCTGGTGCGTCGGCCTTGCCGCCGAGGCCGAGCGCAACCTCGCCGAGGCGCGCCTCTCCGGCCGCGTCGCCATCTGCCTCGGCGCCGAAGGTCCAGGCCTCCGCCGCCTGACCCGCGCCCATTGCGATCTCCTGGCGAAGCTCCCGACCAAGGGACCGATCGACCACCTGAACGTCTCCAACGCCGCCGCGGTGGCGCTCTACGAACTCGCACGCGGCGGCGGGCGGTGATCCCACCCGAGTTGGGGCACATTCCGCCGGTAGCAGCGGCCTCTTATCCAGTCCGTGCCGGCAATCGCGTCCGGCCGCTGATCGACAGCGTGCCGGCCTATCGCCGCATCTCCGAAGCCGTCGAGGCGGCGCGGCACAGCGTCTGGTTGACCGTCACCTTCTTCGCGACCGACTTCGAGCTCCCGGACGGACGCGGCACCGTGTTCGATCTCCTCGACCGGGCGGTGGCGCGCGGCCTCGACGTGCGCGCGATCTTCTGGCGTCCCAATCCGGAATCCAGCGGCTATGGCCGGACCTTCGCCGGGACGGCGGAGGACTTCGCCCTGCTCCGGTCGCGCGACGCGGGATATCGCATCCGCTGGGACCGCGCCCCCGCCGCCTTCTGCCAGCACCAGAAGAGCTGGCTGATCGATGCCGGCCAGCCATCCGAGACCGCCTTCGTCGGCGGCATCAACCTCACCTATCGCGCGGTCGGCAATGTCGGCCATGCCGCGGAAGGCGAGCGCCACGACATCTATGTCGAGGTGACCGGGCCTTCGGCCACCGACGTCCACCACAATTTCGTGCAGCGCTGGAACGAGGCCAGCGAGCGCGACGCAGCGGATGGCGCCTGGCACAGCGACGGCGACGATGTGCTTCGCTTTCCGGACCGCGTCAGCGCGGGCGCAGGCGCGACCGCGGTGCAGATTCAGCGCATGGTGGCGCCGGAGCGCTATCGGAACGGCCATCCGAGCCCCGGCGCCGGCGCCTTCGAGATCGTGCGCGGCGAGCGCGCGGTCCTCGCGCAGTATGCAGAGGCCTTCGCCGTCGCCAAGCGCACGATCTACATCGAGAACCAGGCTCTACCAATTCCGCTGGTGGCAAAGCCGCTGGAGGCGGCGCTGGCGCGCGGCGTCAGGGTGGTGATGCTAACGCCGGCGGAGCCGGAGGAGCATGTGCGGAAGGCGCGCCGCAATCCCGCCAACCGCGCGCATTTCGACCAGATCGCGGCACTCGGCCGGTATCCGAACTTCACCCTGGCCGGCATCGCCTGCCAGACGCCGCAAGGCCGGCGCAGCCCGATCTATGTCCACGCCAAGATCATGCTGGTCGATGACGCCTGGGCGACCATCGGCTCCTGCAATCTCCATTGGAACTCGCTGAACGGGCACAGTGAGATGAACGCCTCGTTCTGGGATGCGGCGGTGGTGCACGATCTCCGCCGCGCACTCTTCCAGGAGCATCTCGCGCGCGATACGGCTGCGCTCGACGATCCGGCGGCACTCGCGCTCTTCCGCGAGATCGCCGCGGCCAACCGCGAGAAGCACGATGCCGGCGATCCCGACTGGCAGGGCCTCGCCTTCACCCTCGATCCCGCGACCTACGGCGCCTAGCGCGCTCGCGCTGTTACCAAATGCCCCCTTGCCGCGCCGGTGGCCTCTCCCCTAAGTTCAGGATCCATTTGAGAATAATTCGCAATTAGAATCATGCCCAAGTCCTTGACCCGCCGTCGTTTCCTCTCGTCCGTGCCCCTGGCCGCCGCCGGGGTCGGCATCGGCGCACCTTATATTTATATAAAGCGGGCGTCGGCGGATGCCGGCGAGGTCAACGTCTATTCGGCGCGGCACTACCCTTCCGACCAGACCTTGTTCGACATGTTCGCCAAGGAGACCGGCATCAAGGTGAACGCGATCCAGGGCGTCGCCGAGGAGCTGATGCAACGCCAGCAGATGGAGGGCGATTCCTCGCCGGCGGACGTGCTGATCACCGTCGATGCCGGCAATCTCTGGCGCGCCCAGCAGGCGAACCTGCTGCAGCCGATCCAATCGGACGTGCTGGAGAAGGAGATCCCGGCGAACCTCCGCGATCCCGGCGGTCTCTGGTTCTCGTTCTCGACCCGGGCGCGGGTGATCCTGCGCGACACGAAGAAGGTGCAGGGCGCGGACATCGCGACCTATGAGGACCTCGCCGATCCGAAATGGAAGGGCAAGCTGCTCATCACCACCTCGAACAGCATCTACAACCAGTCTCTCCTCGCCTCGATCATCGCCACCGACGGGCCTGAGAAGGCGGAAGCCTGGGCCAAGGGCCTGGTCGCCAACCTCGCCCGCAAGCCCGAGGGCGCCGACACCGAGCAGGTGCTGGCGCTCGCCGCCGGCGTCGGCGAGATCGCGGTCAGCAACTCCTATTATTACGGCCGCCTGCTCGGGAGCGGCGCCGATACCAGGGCGAAGCTCGCCGATATCGCCATCGTCTTTCCAAACCAGAGCGGCGACGGCGCGGCCGGCCGCGGCGCGCATATCAACGTCTCCGGCGGCGGCGTCGCCGCCTATGCGCCGAACAAGGCGAACGCCGTCAAGTTCCTCGAATTCCTGATCAGCCCCGAGGCGCAGAAGGTGTTCGCCGACGCCAATTTCGAGTTCCCGGTGCGGGCGGGCGTCGCGCCACACGAAATCGTGAAGGCCTGGGGGCCGTTCAAGGCGGATGCCTTGAACGTCTCCGCCCTTGGAAAGAACAACGCCGAGGCCGTGCGGATCATGGACCGCGCCGGCTGGCGCTAAAAACCCCAGGTTCGGCTCAACTTCAGCGATAGTTTGTTAATCATTCCCGCCTAGCCTCGACAGGATTCCTCTCCCCTGGCGATGGTGCCTCGCGGATGATCGGGCTGTTGCTGCGCCGGCCGCTCCTGGTGGTGGCCGCCTATTTGCTGGTGGTCGGCGCCCTGGTCGCGCTGCAGACCGCGCATCACACGCGCCGGATCAAGGAGGCGACGGTGCTGCAGGCGGCGGAATCCTATTCCGCGGCGATCTCGCAGTTCCGCGACTACTATTCCACCGAGGTCGTGCCGCGGGCCAAGAAGGCCGGCGTCGAGGTCACCCACGACTTCCACGCCAAGGAGGCGGCGATCCCGCTTCCCGCCACCCTGACCATCGAGCTCGGCGAGAAGCTGAGCCATGACGGCGGAGGCCGTGGCTTCCGCCTGTTCAGCGATTTCCCCTTTCCCTGGCGCAAGGATCGCGTCCTCGACGGTTTCGAGACCGCGGCGATCGTCGCCGTCGCGGGCAACCCGAAACAGCCCTTCGTCGATTTCCAGGAGCGCGACGGCAAGACCTTCATCCGCTATGCCACCGCCGTCGTCATGGGGGCGAGCTGCGTCGCCTGCCACAACAGCCATCCGGACAGTCCGAAGCGGGACTGGGCGGTGGGTGATGTGCGCGGCGTCCAGGAGGTGACCCTCGCGGTCGATGGCGGCTCGGGCCTGAGCGCCGGCGATGTCGGCGAATCCATCCTGTTCTATGGCTTGCTGGCGGGAGTGGGCCTGCTGCTGATCGGCACGCTGCTCGGCCGCCTGAAGCGCTCGGTAAAGGACACCCAGGCCTTGGCCGATCTCGCCCAGCAACGCAACGTCGAGCTGGCGGCGGCCAAGCGCGAGGCCGAGCGCGCCAACAAGGCGAAGTCGGAATTCCTCGCCAATATGAGCCACGAGCTTCGGACGCCCTTGAACGCCATCATCGGCTTCTCCGAGGTGATGACCGCGGAGCTGTTCGGCCCGCTCGGCAACGAGAAATACCGCGACCATGCGGCTGACGTCGGCGAGAGCGGCCGCCACCTGCTTGGCATCATCAACGACGTGCTGCAGATGTCGGGGATCGAATCCGGCCGGGTCGCGCTCACGCTCGATCGCTGCGAGATCGACGCGATGGTAACGGTCTGCCTGAGGATGATGCAGGAGCGCGCACTGGCCGGCCGCGTCACCCTGGTCAACGAATGCGACCGCGACCTGCCGCCGCTGAAGGTCGATGAGCGCGCGCTCCGCCAGGTGCTGGTGAACCTGCTGTCGAACGCGATCAAGTTCACGCCGGCCGGCGGCAAGGTCACGGTCTCGACGGCGCTCCGCGAGGACGGCGTCCACATCAGCGTCCGCGACACCGGTATCGGCATCGCCGCCGAGCACCAGCTCGAGGTGTTCGACGCCTTCGCCCAGGTCGATGGCGGCCTCTCGCGCAACTTCGAAGGCACCGGCCTCGGCCTGCCGATCGCCCGGGCGCTGATGCAGCTCCACGGCGGCGAGCTGCGCCTCGAGAGCAAGCTCGGCGCCGGCAGCACCTTCACCATGGTGCTGCCGCCCGCCTGCGTCATCCGCGACCAGCAGGGACAGGTCGCCGCCTGAATCGCACCGGTCGTTCGTCGCGATCAGTGGACGATGTCCGATCCCGTCACCGTGGCATTGAGGACCGTCGCAAGCGTGATCGGCGGCGTGCCGCCGGCGCCGTCCGGATCGAACTGAACCACGGTGTCGGCCCCGCTGTGCGTCAGCAGGATATGCCCGCCGGCGAGGGCATCGCCGGAATGGGAGAGGCCGAAGTCCGAGAACAGGTCGCGGACGTCGATCTTGTCCTCGCCGTGCTTGAAGTCGGCGATCGTGTCGCCGCCGACATTGAGGAGCTCGGTCGCGCCGGAGCCGGCCGTGCGATAGAGGAAGACGTCGCTGCCGGCGCCGCCGCTGAGCGTGTCCTGGCCGAGCCCGCCTTCCACCACATCGTTGCCGCCGCCGCCGCTCAGCGCATCGTTCCCGTCCTGGCCCCGCAGCACGTCGTTGCCTGCCCCGCCGTCCAGGCTGTCGTTGCCGCCCCGGCCCTCGATCACGTCGTTGCCGCCCTCTCCGGTCATGGCATTGCCGCCGTCATTGCCGACCAGATGGTTGTTGAGCACGTTGCCGTGGCCGGAGATGTCACCGCCGCCGAGCAATGTCAGGTTCTCGACATTGGCGGTGAGGGTATAGCCGTCGAGCCCGGTCCGGACTTCGTCGGTGCCCTGGTTCTTGCCCTCGACCACGAGATTATGGAGGTCGTCCAGCAGGTAGAGATCGTTGCCGAGGCCGCCCTCCAAGCGATCGTTGCCGGCGCCGCCCTCCAGCGTGTCGTTGCCGCTGCCGCCGATCAAGTGGTCGTCATCGGCACCGCCGTTCAGGACATCGTTGCCGTTGCCGCCGATCAGCAGGTCGTTGCCGAATCCGCCAATGAGCGTGTCGTTGCCGTCGCGGCCATCAAGATGATCGGCGATCGTGTTTCCGGTGATCGTGTTGCTGAGGACATTGCCGACGCCGGTCGAAGCGACGCCGGTCAGGATCAGGTTCTCCACATTGTCGCCGAGGACGACGCCGTCGACCGAAGAGATGACCGTGTCTATGCCGCCATGGGCATTCTCGACGATGCGGTCGTGGAGATCACCGGCGGCGGAGAGGACGTAGGTGTCGTCGCCTGCGCCGCCGAACAACGTGTCGGCGCCGTCACCGCCGACGAGCGTGTCGTCCCCGGAGCCGCCGACGAGCGTGTCGTTCCCGCCCAGGCCGTTCAGCAGATTGTTGCCGGCATTGCCGGTCATGACGTTGGCGAGCTCGTTGCCGCTGGCGCCGATGTTGCCGGCGGCCGACGCCAGGATCAGGTTCTCGACATTGGCCGAGAGCGTAAAGCCGTTGGCGGAGAGGATCACGGTGTCGATGCCGCTGCCTTTGCCGGCCAGCTCGGTCAGGGTGTCGGTCAGGGCGTCGACGAAGTAGATATCGTTCCCGCTGCCGCCGATCAGTGTGTCGTTGCCCAGGACGGTGGCGTTCGCGCCATCGCCCATCAGAACGTCGTTGCCGGCACCGCCGATCAGCGTATCGCTCCCGCCGAACCGGCCGCCGGTCAGGATGTTGTCGAGGGCGTTGCCGGTCCCGGTGAAGTTGCCGGCGCCGCCATAGATCAGGTTTTCAATGTTGGCGAACTGAGGCGCCGAGAGGTCGAAGCCGGCAAGGATGGTATTGACGGTGTCGATCCCCTGGCTCCTGGCCTCGACGATCGTGTCGTTGGCATCGAGGATGACGTAGGTGTCGTTGCCCGCGCCGCCGATCAGCGTGTCGTGGCCGGGGTTCAGTGCTCCGGGATCGTCCCCGATCAGCACGTCGTCGCCGGCACCGCCGAGCAGCGTATCGTTGCCGTCGCCGCCATGAAGCTCGTCGTTCCCCGCCCCACCGTTGAGCTTGTTGTCGAGCTCGTTGCCGAACATCCGGTTGCCGAGGTCGTTGCCGATCGCATCCTTCGCCGGCGATCCCGCGGCAAGAACCAGCTCTTCGACATTGGCCGCCAGGACGTAGGGCGTCGTCCCGCCGAAATGCAGCTCGACCCGGTCGGTGCCGATGCCGCCGGCGGTCTCGACGATCCGATCGTGCTCGTCGCCCGCATTGAGGACATAGAGATCGCTGCCGTTGCCGCCCACCAGCGTATCCACGCCGGTGCCGCCGGTCAGCGTGTCGTTTCCGGCGCCGCCGAACAGCGCGTCGTTGCCGCCTCCGCCATCCAGCTTGTTGTCGCTGGCATCGGCCGTGATGACGTTGTTGAGGCCGTTGCCGGTGGCGCTGACGTTGAGGGTGGACCCGAGCAGGACCAGGTTCTCGACATTGTCGGCCAGGGTATAGCTGCTCGGCGATTGGAACCGCAGCTCGACCGTGTCGATGCCTTCCCCGGCCTGCTCGGTGACCGTCGCGGTGCTGCCGTCGAGCACGTAGGTGTCGTTGCCGACGCCGCCGATCAGCGTGTCGCCGTTATGGCCCTCCAGAGTGTCGTTGCCGCCGAGGCCGGACAGCACCGCCGTTCCGTTGCCGGAGGCGATCAGATTGTCGAACCGGTTGCCGGTGGCGACGACATTGGTGCCGATCGGATTGAAGAACCGCAGGCCCTCGATGTTGTCCTGCAGCGTGTAGGAGGTCAGCGTGGTGAATATCTGGTCGAAGCCCTGGTTGGCCCCCTCGATCACGATGTCCCCGGCATTGTCCACTTCATAGGTGTCGTTGCCGGCACCACCGACCAGGACATCGATGCCGGTGCCGCCGTCGAGCACGTCGTTGCCGGCATCGCCGAACAGGGTGTCGGTGCCGTCGTCGCCGGTGATGACGTCGTTCCCGGCGCCGCCGTGCATCGTGTCGTCGCCGGCATTGCCGGTGAGGCGGTCCTCGCCGAGGCCGCCGCTGACCGTATCGTTGCCGCTGCCGAGCGTGATCCGATCGTCACCGGCACCGCCGTTCACCACGTTGTTGCCGTCCTTGGCGTCGATGGTGTCGGCACCGTTGCCGCCGGAGATGATATCGCTTCCGCTTCCGCCGGTGATCGTATCGTTGCCGTCACCGCCGGAGATGGAGTCGCCGCCACTGCTGGCTTTGAGATTGTCCTCGCCGTCGCCGCCGATGAGGATGTTGTGGCCGGTCGCCAGGGAGGCATCGATCAGATCGTTGCCGGTGCCGCCGTCGAGGATACTGGAGCCGTTGCCGAACAATTCCAGCAGATCGTCGCCGGAACCGCCGAGGAGGTGGTTGTTGCCGCCCTTGGTATCGAACAGCAGATCGGTGCCGGCGCCACCGATCAGGGTGTCGCTGCCGCCGGCCCCGACCAGCTCGTCGCCGCCGCCGCCGCCGTCGAGGATATAGTTCACATGATCGTCGAGGCCTTCGATCGTATTGCTGCGGGCATCGCCCGATCCTTTGGTCGCGGCGCCCGCGAGATCGAGCTCCTCGATGTTGGCGCCGATGACATAGGCCGTCGGCGTAGCGAAATGCACCTCGACGACGTCGTTGCTGAGATTGATGTCGTTGGCGGCCTCGACGATGACGTCGTGCTGGTCGCCATTGTTGAGGATGTAGCGGTCGCTGCCGTTGCCGCCGCTCAGGATGTCGATGCCGGCCCCGCCGGTGAGCGTGTCGTTGCCGTCGCCGCCGAAGATCCGGTCGTTCCCGGCCGTGCCGATCAGATTGTCGTTGTTCGCCGTGCCGAAGATGTCCGCCATGATCGCGCTCCACAGGCTGCTGGTCGCCTCGCACGCCATGGAGTTATTGATTCTACAATCTGCGGAAATCTGAGACGGGCATCACAGGTGCGTCCGGCAGGGCCCAACATTCCACATGCGCGGCCGTGCAATTCGGAAATCAGTCCTGACGCAGCAAGGCCCGATCGATGGCGGCAAGCAGCTTCGCGCGATCCGCCGGCTTTAAGACCGGATAACGCGTCCAGTCGCCTTCGGCGCGGAGATCGGCAAACAGACCGGCCGGATCTTCGTGGAAATGCAGGAACGCCCTGCCCTTGCGGTAGAAGACGCCGGGGCGCGGCTCCTTCAACCCCTCTCGCCTGCGGATCTCGGCGATCAGCGAGGCGAGCGTGTCGAGGGCGGCGGGACCCGCATGCTTCAAAGACCCGCTCCTGCGCGCTGGTCGTTCACAGCTCGCGCACCAGGCGGATGCTGTTGCTGACGCTGCGGATCTCGGGATCGATGCGCCCGCGGGTCGCCGAGCGGAGGAATTGCGGGCCGCGGCCCCAGGAGCCGCCGCGGATCACTTGCTTCTCGCAGCTCCCGCCGCCCGCCGGTGCCGCATCCCCGGCCGCGGCCGTGTAATCCTGGAAGCAGTCGGCGGTGATCTGCCAGGCATTGCCCAGCATGTCGTAGAGGCCGAAGGGATTGGGCTGGAACGAGCCGACCGGCGCCGTCCGGGCATAACCGTCGTCGCAATGCTGGTTCCAGCCCGGATCCTTCAGCAGCATCTTGTGGTAGCTCTCATCGGCACCGTTGGCATAGCGGCATTGCTCGGCGTCGGAATCGCCCCAGAACCGCGCGGTCGTGGTGCCGGCCCGCGCGGCATATTCCCATTCCGCCTCGCTCGGCAGGCGATATTTCTTGCCCGTGGTCTGCGACAGCCAGTCGGCATAGGCCACGGCATCGGCGTGGTTGATGCAGACCGCCGGGAAGCGGTCGGTCTGCTCGAAGCCGGGATCGTCGAAGTTGCGATTCTTCTTCTCGATCCACTCGTCGCTCTCGTCGCGATAGTACCAACAGGAGCCGTTGGTGTTGCGGCCGGTCGCCTGGACGAATTTCCGGAACTCACCCACCGTCACCACGTATTTGCCGAAGGCGAGCGACTTTGCGATCGTCTCCTTGTGCTGCGGGCCCTCCGGCTTGTTGCGGCCGGTCTCGTCCACCGGCGAACCCATGGTGAAGCTCCCTGCCGGCACCACCACCATCTCCGGGCAGTCCTTGCAGTCGCGGAACACGGTGCCGGGCTTCAGGCTGCCGGAAGCGGGTGTGGTCGTCTCCGAACGCGTCGTGGAACCCGGCTGCGCCGCAGCGGACGCCGTTTGCGTGGTGCCGGTGTTCTTCAGCGCCGCCAACCGGTTCTTGGCGAGATCGGCGAAGCTGCCGTTCGGGAATTTCTTGAGATAAGCCTGGAAATCGGCGGGGTCGCTGCTGTCCTTGATCGAATCCCAGAATTCCTGCTCGACCGCGCCCGAGGAGCCGGCGGCGCCGAAATCCTTGGAGAAATAGAACGGCGCCGTCAGCGAGGAAGAATCCCAGGGGATCTGCTGGCTGTCGGTGGCGGCGATCACCTTGGCGCGGACGTTGCGGAAGGTCTCCTCGATAGCGGTGCCGGGGCGTTGCAGCTCATCGGCGAAGGCGGCGGCGAACGGGCTGTTGTCGCCCTTGCCGTCAGCCGCGACCGAGCCCGGCGCCGTCGAATAGGCGACGAAGCTGCCGATCGGCGCATCCATCTTGGCGAGGCCGAAGGTGCCGGAGCGGAAGCTGCGCATCAGCGGGTTGTTGCGGCAGGCGTCGAGGATCACGATCTGCACCCGGCTGCCGCCGTAGTTGATCTCCTTCAAGACCGCATCGGCGGAGAGCGCCTCGAGATCGACGTCGCCCTCGCGCTTGATCGCGGCGCCGACCGGCACCAGGTAGTTCTCGCCGTTGAGCTGGATGCCATGGCCGGCATAGTAGAATAGCGCCGTGGCGCTCGGGCCGGCATCGGCGAGCGCCTGGCCGAAATCGGTCAGCGCCTTCTTCATCGCGCGCTGGTCGCCGTCGGTGAGCAAGGTCACGGTGAACCCGACCTTCTTCAGCGCCGCCGCGACCAGCTTGCCGTCGTTGACCGGGTTCTTCAGCGAGCCGATGTCGCCGCCGTAATCGCCGTTGGCGATCACCAGGGCGACACGTGGTTCGGCGCGCGCCGAAGCTGCGGTCGCGATAAGTCCTGCGAGCAGCAGCACCGCTGAAACCGCGGCGACCAGAAGCCTCATGATCCTCCCCCGGATCGAGAAGTGCTGCCTCCACGCCGAGCCCATTTCCCCGGCTCGCCACTGGGTGCAGAATCGTGACAGGTCCGGAACAGGAAATCAATCCGAGGGCGACGGAACTAGTCTGCGGCGTAGAGGCGGATCCAGATCCAGTCATGGCGCGGATCGCGCGGGCCGTCCCGCGCTTGCAGGTTGACGAAGCGCAATACCTTCCCCGGCAGCTTGAGCTCGGCCTCCTTCTCGCGCCCGAGATAGGTGCGATAGAGCGGCGTCGGCTCGGACGGCAGCGCCATCGCGGGCACATCGCCGAGCCGGATCACGTTGGGGCCGAGATCGCCGAGCTCCGCGAGGAGGTCGGCCAGCAGCGGTTGCTCCTCCAGCGGCATGGCCCAGCGCAGGAAGCTCGCGGCGATGTCGCGGGCGAAGGCGCCCTCGGTGCGGTCCTCGACGAAGGCGCGGTCGAGACAGAGCGTCACGTCGGTGACGCAGGCCGCGTCATCGGTTTCGAGGTTGACGGTGACCAGCCGGTTGAACTTCTCGCCTTGCGGCCGGAACCCGTGCCAGGTCGCCCCGTCCGCCAGCGCCTGCGGCTCCTCATAGCGCGCGAGATGGAACCAGCGGAAGAATTCGTGGTCGAGCGACTCCTTCAGCCCTCGCCCCAACATATCGATATATCCTCTCGGCTCGACTGCGTCGGCTCCCGTGAGTTTGACAGGCGAGCGTAGCGCATTCCACACTTGAACCAACATTCAAAATGGGGGCCTGCCCGTGCCGCGCGATCCGCGTTTCGACCCGCTGTTCCAGCCCATGAAGATCGGGCCGAAGACGGCCCGCAACCGCTTCTACCAGGTGCCGCATTGCAGCGGCATGGGGTACGACCGGCCGAACACGCTCGCGGCCATGCGCGGCATGAAGGCGGAGGGCGGCTGGGCGGTGGTCTCGACCGAATACTGCTCGATCGATCCCGCCTCCGACGACACGCCCTATCCCTATGCCACGCTGTGGGACGAGGGCGACATCAGGGCTCATGCGAAGATGACCGAGGCCGTGCATCGCCATGGCAGCCTCGCCGCGGTCGAGCTCTGGCTCGGCGGCGATGCTACCTCCAACCTGAACAGCCGGAAGGCGCCGATCTCGCTCACCGGCGCGCCGGTGATGCGGGTCGATCCCCTGCAGGCGCGGGTGCTCGATCGCGAGGATATCCGCGAAATCCGCCGCTGGCATGTGGAGGCGGCGCGGCGTGCCGAGGCGGCCGGCTTCGATATCGTCTATGTCTATGCTTGCCATCACTACCTGCTGCACACCTTCCTCTCGCCGGCCAGCAACCCGCGGAACGACGAATACGGCGGCAACGCCGAGAATCGCGTGCGCCTGGTGAAGGAGCTGCTCGGCGACGTCAAAGATGCCGTCGGTGGGCGCCTGGCGGTGGCGATCCGCTGGTCCGCCGACAGCGGCAGCGAGACCGGCGATCAGTTGGATCCCGAGCGGCTGGAGATGGCGGCATCGCTCAACGGCCTGCCCGATCTTTGGGACGTGGTCATCGACGACTACGGCGCCGAGATGGGCGTCTCGCGCTTCCACAAGGAAGGCGCCCTCGAGCCGAAGGTGGCCCAGCTCCGGAAAGTGGTGACGGGACCGCTGGTGACGGTCGGGCGCTACACCTCGCCGGAATCCATGCTGCGGCTGCTGAAATCAGGGACTGCGGATTTCGTCGGCGCGGCGCGGCCCTCGATCGCCGATCCCTTTCTGCCGCGGAAGATCGAGGAGGGCCGGCTCGACGACATCCGCGAATGCATCGGCTGCAATATCTGCTATGCGCACAACTCGCTGAACGCGCCGATCCGCTGCACCCAGAACCCGACCATGGGCGAGGAATGGCGCCGCGGGTGGCATCCGGAGATCATCCCGGCGGCGAAAGAGAAGCAGCGCGTCCTGGTGGTGGGCGGCGGCCCGGCCGGGCTCGAAGCGGCGCTCGCGCTGGGGCATCGCGGCTTCGACGTGGCGCTGGCGGAGCGCGCGCGGCGATTGGGCGGTCGCATCAACCTGAAGGCGACCCTCCCGGGCTTCGCCGAATGGGCGCGGGTGCGGGACTGGCGCGAGAGCCAGATCGCCAAGCTCGGCAACATCGAAGTGTTCCGCGAGAGCCCGATGACGGCGGAGAGCGTGCTCGAATTCGGCGCCGCCCGTGTTGTCATCGCGACCGGCTCCGCGTGGCGCAAGGACGGCTTCAGCCGCCTCACCCCGACCCCGCCGCTCGCCGAGGACGCCGCCAATGTCTTCGCGCCCGAGGAGGTGATCCGCGGCGCCCTTGACGGTGCCGATGCCGGTCCGATCCTGATCTACGATGACGAGCGCTACGTGATGGGCGGGGC
The DNA here is from genome assembly GCA_035541335.1 of Binatia bacterium. Lineage (GTDB taxonomy): Bacteria > Pseudomonadota > Alphaproteobacteria > Dongiales > Dongiaceae > Dongia. The sequence goes on along the minus strand of DATKNM010000496.1, from coordinate 5,342 downwards.
CTTGGCGCTGAAGCTCATCGCCGCGGGCCGGCGCGTGATCTATGCCACGCCCGCCGCCATCGTCTCGGAATGGACCGACCACACCAACGAGCAGCCGATGATCCAGGGGCAGCTCATGGAGGCGAACACGCGGCTCCTGTTCGGCAAGGTGCTCGCCGGTTTCGACGGCACCGAGGTCGAGCTCACCTGCCTCTATACCGGCCGGCATGAGCGCCATGCCGTCGCCGCGCTGGTTCCGGTGACGGCGCGGCGGCCGGACCGCGATCTCTACAACCCGCTCGCCGAGCGCCGCAGCGATTGGGCGGCGGCGGGAATCCGCTCCGTCGATCTCATCGGCGATGCCGAGGCGCCCGGTTCCATCGCCCATGCCGTCTACAGCGGGCACCGGCTCGCACGGGAAATCGAAGATCGAGGGGGCGCCGTGCCACGCGACCGGGCGGCCTAGGTGGCCCTGGCCAGCGGGCCGGGTTCAGCTCTATCCTTTCGGCTTCGGGGGATGAGATCGGGGGAACGGCGGATGAACCCTGGCCGTGTCATAACATGGCTGTGCGGCACTCTGCTTCTCACGGGCGCGAGCCTCGCACCGGCGCGGGCCGATTGCGTTTCCGACTGCGAGGCCGCCACCTATTGCGATTCCGAGATGCATGCCTCGGGCGAATGCTCCGAGAAGCTCAACGAGTGCTACCGCCAAGAATGCAACCGCACGCATTACGGCGCCATCGCCTACGGGGCAGAGAGCGGCGCCTATGGCTGGTCGAATGACCTCTACGACGCGCCTTCGGCGGAAAGCCAGGCGCTCGTCAATTGCCGACGGCACGGCAATGACTGCGCGGTCGTGGTCGATTTCTGGAACAGCTGCGCCGCGGTCGCCGCCGACGGCGCCCATGTCGCCTACGGCCTCGGCGACACCGAGCGGCAGGCCGAGAGCGAGGCGGTCGCCGCCTGCAGCAAGGACGGCAGCGAGAACTGCGCAGTCCAGGCCTGGGCCTGCGCCGGCAAGTGAGCTTGCCGACCCGCACCCTGCGCCTATAATTCCCGACGCATGACGGCGGCCGATCCCGACTCGCGTTACGTCACCGACATCCCCTATGCGCGGCGGTTCGTGCGCGAGCTTTCGCCCGCCTGGCTGGACTTCACCGCCCTCATCTGCGGCTTCGCCCCGCCGGCGCGAGAGAGCGCCTTCGCCTGGTGTGAGCTCGGCTGCGGCCATGGCGTGACGCCGGCCTTCCTCGCCGCCATGGCGCCGCAGGCGACATTCTACGGCTTCGACCTGATGCCGGACCATATCGGCTTCGCCCGGGCGCTCTGCCGCGACGCGGGCATCGAGAATGCCGAGTTCCACGCCCTCGATTTCGCCGCCGCCTCCGCGCTCGATTTGCCGGAGTTCGACTACATCGTCGCCCACGGCGTCTATTCCTGGGTCGATGCCGCGGCGCGCGCCGATCTCCGGCGCTTCCTGCAGCGGCATCTGAAACCCGGCGGTCTCGTCTATCTCAGCTACGACTGCCAGCCGGGCTGGGCCGCCGACATGCCGCTGCAGCATCTGCTGCGGATGATCGCGGAGCGCGCGCACGGCGACAGCATCGCGCGGTTCGAATCCGCCGACCGCGTCATCCGCGGCATGATGGCGGCGGATGCGGCGGTGCTGCGCCTCGGCGCCGTGGGGCGCGAATGGGAGACGTTGCGCGAGAAGCTGCCGCCGGCCTATTTCGTCCATGAGTTCCTGCCGCCGGGCTGGCAGCCGCTCTACGTCCACGAGGTGCGGCGCGCGATGGCGGAGATCGGCCTGACGCCGGTGGGCTCCGCCACCATCCGCGAGAACGTCGATGCCTTCACCCTCGACCGCGCCGCCCGCGACCTCATCGCCGCCAATCCGGATCCCGATATCCGCGAGCTGATGCGCGACTATTTCCTGATGAAGCGCTTCCGCCGTGACGTCTATGGCGGCAGCGTCGCGCGATTGGGCGACGCGCGGCAGCGCCAGCGCGTGCTCGGCACCCGCTTCCTGGCGGCGGTTTCCGACGACGCTCTGCCGCAATTCGAGGACCCGACCGCGAAGTGGATCCTCGAGCTGCTGGCCGCCGGCCCCGCCGCGCCGACCGCCCTGCTCGCCGAGGGTATCGCCCCCGAATCCCTGGCGGCGCAGACCCTCGCCCTCGTCGCCGGCGGCCGGATCTGGCCGGTGGAGGCGGAAGCGGATGCGGTCTCCGTCGCCTCATTGAACGCCGTCTTGCGCAAGCGCGTCGGAGGACCGGACGAGATCGGCTTCGTCGCCCTTCCCGCCGGCACGGCGATCGAGCTCAGCGGCGAGAGGTTGCAGGATTTCCGCCGCAACGGCACGATCCCGTCCGCCGTTTCGCCCTGATTCAAGCGAAACGCATTTCCGAAGGAGGCCGCATGACCGGCGCGACCGTCTATTTCCGGGCCATGGCGCGCAACAACGCCTGGGCCAATCACCGTTTGCTCGGCGCCTGCGCCAGGCTCGACGACGCCGCCTTCCAGGCGAAGCGGGTGAGCTTCTTCCCGAGCCTGATGGCGACCCTCAATCACAACCTCTATGTCGACTGGTTCTATGTCGACGCGCTGGAGGGCGGCACCTTGGGGCCGAAGGCCTGGGCCAACGAGACGCCCTGCCCGACCGTCAAGCAATTGCTGCCGGAGCAGCGCAAGGTCGATCTCCGGCTGGTCGCCTTCTGCGATCGCCTGGGCGACACCGATCTCGCCAAGGAGACGCGCATGCATCGCGCCGACCATGTGCAGGTCGACCGTACCGACCGGGTGCTGCTGCATCTCTTCGAGCACCAGATCCACCACCGCGGCCAGGCCCATGCCATGCTGGCCGGCACTGCGGTGAAGCCGCCGCAGCTCGACGAGTTCTTCATGACCGACGAGGCGCATTTGCGCGCGGACGAGCTTGGGACCTTCGGCTGGACCGAAGCGGATGTCTGGCGCGGGCTCGCCTGAGGCCACCCGGCTTAATTGCATTGCGCGCCGCGCTCGGCTAGACTGCGCGCCATTGCAGTCCGGCGGTGCCGAGTGGCCAGATGACCAAGACGACGCGAATTCGTCTTCTGTTGCTGCTCAACATTTTCGCCGTCGCCCTGCTGATCGTCACGACCTGGATCAGCCGAGCGCACCAGCCTTATTTCATGACCGTACCGCGAGTGACGCCGGATCCGGCCGCGCTCCTCGATCCGGATGCGGTCTCCTTCTGCCGCGACATCCGGGCGGGTCTTGCCGCCGGCCGCTATGTGCAGCTGGACGGCACCGCGGCGGACCTGCGGACCCTGAAGGAACACGCCAAAGGCGGCGTCGAGAAACTGGTCATGTTCTACGTCGGCCTGGCCAATCCGGATTGCGGGTCTGCGCCGCGTTGCGACGACGACGCCCTCTATCAGCCGCGCCTGCGCGCGATACAGGATTGGCTCGATCGTACCCCGCACGACGTCACGGCCCATGTCGCCATGGCGCAGGCCTGGGAGGCCTACGCCTGGGCCGGGCGCCATTGCCACAAGTTCAAGGATGTGACCTTCGACGAATGGCAGGTTTTCTATGATCGCGTCCGGATTTCGCGCAGCTACCTCGCCGGCATCGATTCCGCGGCGGAGCCCATGGCCACCCTGCTTCAGCTCGAGCACCTGCGGGATTCCGGCGCCGGCCGTGCGGAGATCGATGCGTTCTACTTCGCGAGCCACAATGCCTCGCCGCGCTTCCTCGCCCTCGTCGCGCTCTACGCCACGATGCTCGACCCGTCCTGGTACGGAAAGGACGGCGATCTCGGCTGGCTCGCCGAGTCCGTGCTCAACAACCCCGGAGGCGAGGACGGCCAGATCGCCTATGCCATCGTGGCCAGTACGGAATCCGGCCAGATACCCTATCCCCATCTCTTTCTCGAGACCGGCCTGACCTGGGCGCGCACCAAAGCGGGCCTGGACCTGATCGAGAAGCGCTACGGCAACAGCAATCGTGACTGGAACGTCGATTGCTACATGGCACTGGTCGCGATCGACCGGCCGGCGGCGCTCGAATACTACCGGCATTTCGGCCAGAACTGGGACCCGGCGATCTGGAACAACGCGGACTATTTCTATGGCCAGGCCCTGCCCTGGATCACCTATGGGCAATAGGCGGGTTTCAGCTACCGTCGGCCTGATCGCGGTTGCGTTTCCGCTGATCGGCGCGTTCGCGGCCGATCCGCTTCCGTTTGGTCCGGAGACCGATCCGACGGCCTTCTGCCAGGCTGTCGACGCTGCCTTCGAGCGATCGGATTTCGACACCCTGGACGCAACGATCAAGTCCGCACGAACGCTCGAGGCGCGCTTCAGCGGCGGCCAGACCGAGCTGGAGGGGCTCTATCGGACGCTCATCTCCGGCGCCTTTCCCGGCTACCAGATGTCGCGCAAGGACGAAGTGATCCTGGGCCGCGTGAAGAAGCTCGAAGCCTGGCGCGCACGGAAATCCGATCCGGTGGCGCCGGCCATCATCTTGGCCAGCCTCTGGGACGCGTATGCCTGGGTCGCGCGGGGCGATGGTTACGCCAATCAGGTGCCGCGGGATCGTTGGCCGATCTTCTTCGACCGGATCAAGACGGCGTCAACTTATATGCAATCGATCGATCCCTCGATCGACCCCGAGGCCTATTCCGTGCTTCTGGAGCTTGCCCGCGACTTCAACCGACCGCGTGCGGAGATCGATGCGGTGTTCAATGCGGCGCGGCACAAGTTTCCGACCTACTTCAGCTACTACAAGGACTACGTGACCCTCCTCGAGCCGAACTGGTTCGGCAGGCCGGGCGACATCCCGCGATTCCTGCAGGACCTGCGGACCGAGTCCAACGGAGAGACCGGCGCCGTTGCCTATGCCTATGCCGCGGAGATCCTGACCTTCCACATGGCCGGCCCCGACGTGTTCCGCAGCACCGGCCTCGACTGGGACGAGGTGCAGCGCACCTTCCAGGTGCGCGAGAAAGCGTATGGGCTGAGCCCGGAAGCGTGGAATGCGCTCTGCTATCTGGCCGTCGTCTCCGGCGATCGCGCGAAGGCGCGCGAATATTACCGCCACGCAGCGCCGCACCTCACTGAATGGCCGCGCTGGCCCGGAGGCACGACCGGCGATTTCTACCTGCGGGTCCAGCCCTGGATCATGGCGCGCGATGCCGATCTCCCCGGCGCGAGCGACGGCCCCCTGTCGCGGGGATCGAACTAGGTAGTGGACTCATAAGTTCGGGTCCAGAGGCGGGTTGAGGCAAGAGCGACAGCGGCGAGGAAGTTCCTTGCGAGCTTGTCGAAGCGGGTTGCGATGCGCCTGAAGTGCTTAAGCTTGCAGAAGAAGCGCTCGACCAG